>NZ_JBEOSV010000033.1:0-15191 GCF_040303245.1 Kitasatospora sp. NPDC096077
GTAGCTGTTGGAGATGAACTTGGCGCCCTGGGCGACGGCCTGGTTCACCGCGGTGCCGAGGTCGGACATGTTCGCCGAGCTGGCCTCGACCAGCAGGATGTGGGCGTTCGGGGCGACGGCCGAGACCATGTCGAGGTCGAGGGAGATCTCGCCCGCCCAGCCGGTGTCGGGGCTGGGGTAGCTGGTGCCGCCGTTCTGGTCCATCTTGGTGAAGCAGCCGTTGGCCGTGGTGCAGTCGGGCAGCCCGAACTGCGTGCGGTAGGCGGCCAGGTCGGACTCGGCGTTGGGGTCGTCCTGGGCGTCGATGATGGCCACCGTCTGCCCGGCGCCGCCGTTGGCCGGCAGCTTGTAGGCGCTCTGCAGGTCGCCCGGGCCGAGGCCGGAGGGCGTGGCGTCCAGGGACACCGCGCTGTGCGCGAAGGCGTGAGGCTGGACGACGTCGGTGCGCACCAGGGCCTGGCAGGCCATCAGGTGCGGGTCGGCCGGCTGGGCACAGACGCGCTTGGCGCCGACCTGGCCGGTGGCGCTGTCGGCGGCGCCGGCGGGGGCCGCCAGCGCGAGACCGGCGGCCACCACGGCGCCGACCGCGAGGGTCGCGGTGGTGGCGCGGAGCCGGCCGTGCCGAATGGGGGAAAGGAAGCTGTGCATGCGGAGCCCTCCCGGAGGGGGTCGGGCCCTGGGCGTGCGGGCGAGGCCGTCGTGCGACGGCGGGTCGGGGTGCAGGCCCGGGGTGTGGGGGGATGAGCGCACGTGCAGACGGCAGTCCTGGCGTCCGGCGGGGCATGGCACTCGGCCCGTGGGGGACCGGGTCGCCGGGTCGGACGAGGGGTGATCGGGACATGCCAATGGGGTGGTGCTGAACCTTCAGGGCGTCAGCGGTAGGAAGGTAGCCAAGCCCATGGCGGCCGGACAAGGCCGAATCCCGCGCCATGACCGAGGCTTGACCGGGCGGGATCCCGCCACTGGCGCGCCCCCGCCGCCGCCCCCGCTGAGCGGCGGTTCACCTCGTACACGGAACGGCCCAGGCCGGTGCGGGCCCCGCCCCGGTCGGCGGTCACGGGGCGGGGCCCGGGGGCCGGGTGTGCGGTCGTGGGCGAACCCAGTGGCCGTCGCGGCCCGCCGGGGAGGGAACGACGGCCGCCGGGGACGGGCCGACGCTTCAGCGGCCGGGGGTCAGGGCGCGCAACAGCCGTCCTGCCGCAGCGCCTGGCCGATGGCGAGCCAGTCCTGTTCCGGACCGGCCGGCCGGTCCGCCGCCATGGTCGGGGTTCCGGCGCCCACCAGGTCCGCGCGCCGGAACACGATGCCGTCCCGCATCACCCACGAGGTCCGCGCCAGGTCCGTGAAGTCGTGGAACGGATCCCCGTCGACCACCGTCAGGTCGGCGAGCTTGCCCGGCTCCACCGTGCCGAGGTCGTCGGCCAGCCCGAACAGCCGGGCCGGGGTGGCGGTGGCCGTGCGCAGCGCCTGGGCGGGCGTCAGCCCCGCGTACCGGTGCAGGGCGCGCAGGCCCAGGTGCACCTGGAGGCCGACCGGGGTGAGCGGGGCGTCCGTGCCGAGGGCCAGCTCGCCGCCGTCCGCGACGATCCGCCGGTAGACGTCCATCTCCCGCCGGGCCGTGCGCCGTTGTTCCGGGGTGGTCGCCGTCCGGGCCTGGAGCTGGACGCCGGCCGCGTCCCACGGCGGCATCAGCGCCGTGACCCGGGTGTCGTCGGCCAGCGAGGGGTCGTCCCCGAGCAGGTAGAACGCCGAGAACGGGGTGATGATGATGCCGAACCCCCCGCCCCGGTAGATCTCCTCGACGTCCTGGTAGGAGCGGCCGGTCGGCGAGTAGACCCGGCCGTACTCCTGCCGCTGGGTCGCCGACAGGTGGGTGGTGAGGTCGTGCCCGAGCTGCACCCCGGGCGTCAGCAGATGGCTGCCGACCGGCACGCCGAGCCGTTCGTGGGCCGCCTCGGCCGCCTGGGCCATCATCCAACCGGGCGCCCGCACATAGGTCTTGACGAAGTCGCAGTCCAGCGCCACCAGGCGGTCCAGGCTGCGCCGCAGCCCGTCGGCGGTCCGGTGGGCGCGGCCCATGCTGTACGCCACCCGGCTGCCGTCGAGCAGTTCGCCGGTGGTCAGGAAGCGGGGCCCGTCCAGCGTCCCGGCGTCGATGGACTCCCGGATCCGCGCCTGCTCGTAGGCGAAGCCGCCCAACGAGGCGGTGCCGGTGACGCCGTAGGCGAGCATGGTGCGGGTCTGCCGGCCGCCGTAGGTGTTCAGGTACGGGTGGGTGTGGGTGTCCCACAGGCCCGGCAGGACGGTGCAGCCGGTGGCGTCGACCAGCCGCTCGCCCGCCCGGCGCGCGCCCGAGCGGTGCGGTTCGACGGCGGTGACCCGGTTGCCGGTGACCACGACGTCGACGTCCTCGCGGACGGACTCGCCGGTGCCGTCCCACAGCCGGGCGGCGTGGATCCGGGTGACGTCGGAGCGCGGCGGCAGGGCGCGGCGGGTGCGCAGCGGGACGGCGACGGTGCTCGGCTCGCCGCCGTCGCGGCCGACCAGCCGCAGCCGGCCCGCCGAGAGGTGGAGCAGCCGGGCGGAGTCGCCCGACCAGGACGGGTGGTCGGCGGCGTCCTCGGTGATCCGGCGGGCCTCGCCGGTGGGCGTGCCGTCCGGGGCGACCGGCAGCACCCAGAGCGCGGAGTCCACCACCAGTGCCAGCCACCTGCCGTCCGGGGACCAGACCGGGCCGCTGTCGCAGCGGTCGGCGATCGAGGCGTCCGGCAGCGGCAGGAAGGACCTCGCGGAGCCGTCCCGGGTGTCGACCACCCGGATGACGTTGTAGCCCTCGCGGAAGCGGTGGTTGAGGCGGTTGCGGTCGCAGTACGCGAGGTAGCGGCCGTCCGGGGACCAACTGGGCCGTCCCGGTAGGCCGTTGCCCCCGAGCGGGGTGGCGAGGCGGTGCTCGGCGCCGGTGCCGGGGTCGACCAGGAGGAGGTTGCCCAGGACGTCCTGACAGGCCAGCCTCGTGCCGTCGGGGGAGAGCGCCGGGTTGAACCGGCCGCCCCGGGCGAGCACGGTGTCGGTGCCGTCGTCCAGGCTCAGCCGGTGCACGGCGCCCAGGCCGTCCCCGCCCTCGTCCCCGTCGTGGGTGTAGAGGACGCTGCGCCCGTCCCGGCTCCACGAGGGCATCTGCACGTAGTGGGCCGGGGTGGCCTGGAGGAGCTTGCGGGGCTGCCCGCCGATCGGCAGCAGCCACAGCGCGTTGAGCGCGCAGAACACGACCGAGCGCCCGTCCGGGGAGAGCGCGGGCAGGTGGATCCCGCGCAGGTCGCGCTCGGCGGTGGAGTCCAAGTCCCGGACCTTGCGCCGGTATTCGGGCCGGTGGACCTCCAGCCGGGCGCGGAACGGGACCTCCCTGGCGCTGTCCAGGGCGGCGGAGCGGTCGGTGAGCCGGCCGTCCGCGAAGTAGACCAGCCCGCCGTCGGGCGTCCAGCACGGCGGCAGCGGCGAGACGTCCTCGTCGCCGGAGACCACGGTGCCGTCGACGACCAGGGAGGAGGTGGCCGACCGGTAGTCGGAGGTGACGGGGGCGTCGCCGACCAGGACGTGGGCCAGCCGGCCGTCCCGGGCGACCACCGGGCCGACCACGGTGCCGCTGTCCACGGTGCGCAGGACGCTCACCGGGCCGCCCGCGGCCGGGACGGCGGCGATGGTCCGCCCGCCGGAGGCGTCGGCCCGGACGAAGACCACCCGCTCGCCGTCCGGGTGCCAGGACGGGTCGTAGTCCTCGACCTCGGGCTGCGAGGTCAGCCGGGTCAGTCGGCCGGTGGCGAGCTCCACCGTCCAGATGTCGTACGAACTGCCGGCCGCCGCGTCGCCGGCGCGCTCGGAGGAGAAGGCGAGCCGGCTCCCGTCGGGGGACCAGGACACCCCGCGGTCGTCCCACGGGCCGGTGGTGAGGCGGCGCAGGTCCGAGCCGTCGGGGGCCATCGCCCACAGGTGGAACCCGCCGCCCCGGTAGGCGCAGAACGCCACGGTCGAGCCGTCCGGTGACCACACCGGACGGGTCGGCTCCAGCCCGGGGTCGGTCAGCGCGGTCGCCGTGCCGCCCTGCCGCGGCAGCGCCCACAGCACGCCCTGTACCTCGACGATCAGCCGCTCGCCGTCCGGGGAGAGGGCGACGGCGGCGTTGGTGCCGGCGGTGAACTCCAGCACCCTGGCGGGGTGGTGGGCCGGATCGGGGGTGGCGGCGGCAGCCGGGGTCGACCCGCCCGGCCCGAGCGCCGCGCCGGCGCCGGCCAGCGCCGCGGCGCCGATGAAGCCGCGGCGGCTGAGTTCGCGTGCGGTGAGCTGCCGCGCGCCGGGTTCGCGTGCGGTGAGCTCCCGCGCGGTGAAGTCCTGTGCTGTGTCGGCGTCTTGTGCTGCGTTGGCGTCTTGTGCGTTGAAGTCCCGTTCGTGCCCGTCCCGGAGAAACGACACACCCGGCTCCCTTCCCGTCACCAGTGGACCCGCCGCCCGGCCCGGCTCGGCCGAGCCCGGCCGGGGGCGTTCGAGCATTCTCGACATGTCCATTGTCGATCGGATGTGGTCGTGGAAGGGCCGGTTTCGAACCTTTGGTTCGTCAACAAGTCGACTGGCGTGCGGGATTCACACCGTTTCCGGGCTGCCGCCCGGCGTGTCGGGCCGGGGTTCGTCCGGCCCGTCGAGGAGGAGCTCCAGCAGCGGGAGCGCCGTCTCCAGGGCGCGGCACTGCTCGTCGGTGAGGCGGGCGCTGCGGCGGGCCAGCAGGGCGGTGCGCTCGCGGCGGATCCGGGCGAGGGTCTCCCGTCCGTGCGGGGTGGGGGCGAGGAACTGGGCGCGGCCGTCCTGCGGGTCGGGGGTCTTGTCGATCAGCCCGGCGGCGACCAGCGGCCCGACGGTGCGCACCATGGACGGGACGGCCACCCCCTCCCGTGCGGCGAGTTCGCCGAGCCGCAGCGGGCCGTGCTGCTCCACCCGGGCCAGGGCGGAGAGCTGGGCGGAGGTGAGGTCCTGGTCGCCGGAGGCGCGGACCAGCTGGCGGTTGAGCCGGCCGATCGCCAGGCGCAGCCGGACCACCGCCTCGGCGGAGAGTCCGCCGCCGTCCGCGCTCACGCTCCGCGCTCCGGTCCGCGCTCCGCTCCGCGCTCCGGTGCGGGCGGGGCCGGTCGGTCGGTGGCGGGCCGGTCGGTGGCGGGCAGGGTCCGCTCCCGGACCAGCGAGGCGGCCGCGGCCACCAGCGACATCGCGATCGCCAGCCAGAACACCACCACCAGGCCGTCGTGGAAGGGTCCCGAGATCAGCTGGGGGAAGAACTCGCGCCCGGTCAGGGTGTGCGCGTTGGCCGCCGGGAGTCGGCCGAGCACGTGCGGGCCCAGCAACTGCTGGACCGGGTTGTAGCCGAGGAAGGCGGCGAACAGGGTGCCGACCGGCGGCAGCGAGGCGATCGCGTGGGCGTCGGCGGCGGGCACCCCCTGGGCGGTCAGTCCGGTGGTCAGGGTGTGCGGCAGCGAGCCGGCCAGTCCGGCCACCATCAGGGAGAAGAACACCCCGATCGACAGCACCATCCCGGCGTTCTGGAAGGTGGCCCGCATGCCGGAGGCGGCGCCGCGGGCCGCGGCCGGCACGCTCGACATGATCAGCGAGGTGTTGGGGGCGGCGAACAGGCCGCCGCCGAGGCCGTTCAGGAACACCAGCAGGGCGAACCACGGGTAGCCGAAGTCGGTGGGCAGCAGGAGCAGCCCGGCGAAGGAGAACGCCATCACCACCAGCCCGCCGGCCGCGAAGAACCGGGCCCCGGCGCGGTCCGACAGGTAGCCGGCGACCGGTCCGGCGGCCAGGAAGCCCACCGTCAGCGGCACGAGGTAGATGCCCGCCCAGAGCGGGGTGTCGGCGTAGTCGTAGCCGTGCAGCGGCAGCCAGATGCCCTGGAGCCAGATGATCAGCATGAACTGCAGCCCGCCGCGGGCGATCGAGCCCAGCAGGGTGGCCGCGTTCCCGCCGGTGAAGACCGGGTCGCGGAACAGCGACAGCGGGAACATCGGCTCGGCGGTGCGGGACTCGACCAGGCAGAACAGCGCGAGCAGCGCCACCCCGCCGAACAGCCCGGCCAGCACCCACGGGTTGGTCCAGCCCATGGTGTGGCCGCCGTACGGCTGGATGCCGTAGGTGATCCCGGCGAGCAGCGCGGTCAGGCCGACGCCGAAGGTGATGTTGCCCCACCAGTCGATCCGGGCGGGCCTGCGCACCCCGGTCTCGCGCAGCGAGCGGTAGGCCCAGACCGTGCCGAGCACGCCGATCGGCACATTGACCCAGAAGATCGACCGCCAGTTCCACTCGGCCAGCAGCCCGCCCAGCACCAGGCCGATGAAGGATCCGGCGATGCCCGCGACGATGTTGACCCCGAGGGCCGTGCCGCGCTGGCGGGCCGGGAAGGCGTCGGTGATGATCGCCGCCGAGTTGGCCATCAGCATCGAGCCGCCGACCGCCTGCACCACCCGCCAGCCGATCAGCCACAGCGCGCCCGGGCCGCCGTGCAGCGGGTCGAGCGAGAGGGCCACCGAGGTGAGGGTGAAGACCAGGAAACCCGCGTTGTAGATCCGGACCCGGCCGTGGATGTCGCCCAGCCGGCCGAGGGTCACCACCAGGACGGCGGTGACCAGCATGTAGCCCATCAGCATCCACAGCAAGTAGCTGACGTTGCCGGGCTGCAGCGGGTCCAGCCCGATGCCGTTGAAGATCGCGGGCAGCGAGATCAGCACGATCGAGGCGTTGACGGTGGCGATCAGGGTGCCGAGCGTGGTGTTGGACAGGGCCACCCACTTGTACCGGGGGTGGTCGGCCGCCACCCCCGAACGGGCCGGGCGCGGCCGCCCGGTTCTGCTGCCGCCGTCGCTGGAGAGTCGTGTCGCCACCGCTGCCTCCTGCTGGCCCCGACCGGCCCGTACGGGCGTGGGGATGGGCGTGGGAATGGGCGTGGGAATGTCGATAGCTTTCGCCAACTAACGATAGTCCCGGCGCCCGTTCGACGGGTAGGGCGCGTTCGCGGCCCGCGGGCCCGGGCGGCGGCCCCCGGTTGAGCGCCCCGACGATTCGGGTACCACCCCTGGCATGTCCGACGAGAAGAACCGCTCCGTGGCCGAGGCGATCCTCCCGCTGGTCGGCGGCGCCGCCAACATCCGCTCGGTCGCCCACTGCATGACCCGGCTGCGGCTGGGCCTGGCGGACCGCTCCCTGGTCGACCGGGCGGCGCTCCAGGCGCTGCCGGCCGTCCTGGGCACGGTCGACGACGACACCTACCAGATCGTCCTGGGCCCCGGCGCCGTCGCCGGGGTCACCGCCCAGCTGCGCCGACTGCTGGACTCCGGCGCTGCCGCCGGGGGCGCGGCGCCCCCGGCGGCGCCCGTCGCCGCGGCGTCCGCGGTGCCGTCCGGCGCCGAGGAGCTCGCCGGGCGCGGTGCGCGGATCCGGGCCGAGCAGAAGGCGCGCAACGCGACCCCGGTGAAACGGGCACTGCGCAGGATCGCCGACATCTTCGTCCCGCTGATCCCCGCCCTGATCGGCTGCGGCATCGTGGCCGCGCTGTCCGGGGCGCTGGCCAACCTCGGCTGGGTGCCCGGGCTGGTCGCCGCGCTGGGCGCGGTCTCCTCGGGCTTCATGTCGCTGCTCGCCGTCTTCGTCGGCTACAACACGGCGAAGGAGTTCGGTGGCACGCCCGTGCTGGGCGGGGCGGTGGCCAGTGTGATCGTCTACGCGGGGGTCGCCAAGGTGGAGGCCTTCGGCCACCATCTCACCCCCGGGCAGGGCGGCGTGGTCGGGGCGCTCGGCGCCGCGCTGCTGGCCGTCCACCTGGAACGGTGGACCCGGCGGATCGTGCCCGCCGCCCTGGACGTCCTGGTCACCCCGACCGTCACCGTGCTGCTCGGCGGACTGGCCGCCCTCTACGGCCTGATGTTCCTCGCCGGGGAGGTCTCCACCGCCATCGGCCACGCCGCCACCTGGCTGCTCGCCCACGGCGGACTGCTCGCCGGGCTGGTGCTCGGCGGCCTGTTCCTGCCGCTGGTGATGCTCGGTCTGCACCAGGCGCTGATCCCGATCCACACCACCCTGATCCAGCAGCAGGGCTCCACCGTCCTGCTGCCGATCCTCGCGATGGCCGGTGCCGGGCAGGTCGGCTGCGCCGTGGCCGTCTACCTGCGGCTGCGGCACAACGCCTCGGTCCGGGCGACCATCCGGTCCGCGCTGCCGGCCGGACTGCTCGGGGTCGGTGAACCCCTGGTCTACGGGGTGACGCTGCCGCTCGGCCGCCCGTTCGTCACCGCCTGCGTGGGCGGCGCCGCCGGCGGTGCCTTCGTCGGGGTGGCCGGCCAGCTCGGCAACGCGGTCGGCTCCACCGCCGTCGGCCCCTCCGGCTGGGCGCTGTTCCCGCTGCTGGCCGGCCCGCACGGCCTCGCCGCGAGCGCCGCCGTCTACGCGGGCGGACTGCTCACCGGCTACCTGGTCGGCTTCCTGGCCACCTACTTCTTCGGCTTCACCCGCGCGATGCTCGCCGAGTACGACGCCGCCGCCCCGGCCCCCGTCGCGACTGCTCCCACCGCGACTGCTCCCACCGCGACCGCTCCCGAGTGAGGCCGGAGCACCCGGTCAACGGCGCAGTTCGGCGACCGCGTGGGCGACGACCTCGGCGGCCTCCTCCGGGCGGGCCCGGAAGTGCGGGTGGTAGGGGCGGGGCGGGGCCGGGGCGGCGCCGCCGGTGTAGACGGCCAGCACCCGCTCCCCGGGGCGGATCAGCCCCTGCTCGATCGCGTCCAGGGCGCCGGCCAGCGCGTACAGACCGGCGCGTTCGTGCGGAACGCCGTCGGCGCCCGGGGCGACCGGGACACCGGCGTCCCGCAGCAGGGTGACGGCACGCGGTTCCAGTTGCAGGTAGCGGGAGTTGGCGAGGGCGCGGACGGTCCCGCGGGACTCGGCGCAGAGCCGGCGCATCCGGGCGACCAGCTCCTCGGTGAGGCTGCGGCGGAACAGCGTCGGTTCGAGTAGCTCCGGCTCGGGGGCCCTGCCGTGGTCCTCGGGGGCGCGGGCCGCCCGGTCGTCGTCGAGGCCGAGCGCGTGGACGAACGGGGCCACCGCCTCCTGCTGGACACCGAGGAAGCGCGGCAGGGCGACGGCCCCGCCCGGCTCGCGCCGGAGCTCGCGCAGCCCCTGGTAGTAGCCGATCGGCCCGTAGCCGCTGGACAGGGCCTGGACGTGCCAGTCCCACCGCCGGCCCAGCTCCCGGCCGGCGTCCCGGAGGAGGAAGGCGCGGAGCTTGTTCGCCTCGTCCTGGTCCGCCGGGGTCGGTGCGGCGGGGAGGTGGAGCGCGGCGGTGCACTCGGCCAGGACGGCCTTGATCCGCTGCTCGGGCGCGTCGACCTCGACGAACCGCACCGCGCCGGAGTCGGCGAGGTCCGGGGCGATCCGGCGGCGCGAGGCCGGGGGGTGGAGCAGGACGGCGCGCAGCCCGGTGTGGACGGCGTAGGCGGCGAGGGCGTTGGCGGTGTTCCCGGAACTCTGGGCGAGCACCAGCGGCTGTTCGCGCCGCAGGCACTGGGCGACGGCCAGGCAGACCAGCCAGGCCTTGAAGGTGCCGGTGGTGTTGGTCGTGGAGAGGTCCAGCACGTCGATCAGGACCTCGCGCTGCGGCGGCAGTTGGACGATCCGGCCGCCCTCCCGGAGCGCGGCGCGACGGAGCAGTGCGGGATCGGCGGGCAGGTGGGCGGCGTACCGCCGGACGACCCGGTCCTGGGTGTAGATCTCCACGTCGCGGTCCTGTGCTCCCTGCCTCGTGCGCCGGTTCGGTACGGCGCGTTCGGTGCGGCACCCTCGGTACGGCGCCCTCGGTACGGCACCTTCGCTACCGCACCGCGGGCCATCCAAGCGCCGATCCGGCCGCGGGCCGCGCCGAAACCGGTGGACGTCACCTGCACGGGTGATCACCGGCTCCGGGGCTTCGCCGGGCGGGTGGCCCACCGTCAGACTGGGGCGGCCAGCCATCCATCCGGCGAGCGAAGCGGGCGGTAGAGACGTGGACAGTGCGGATCCCGAGCGGGTCACCCGGTTCGTCCGGCAGGAGGTCGGCCGCTATCTGGCCGGGCACCCGGAGGACCGCTACCCGGCCACCCTGGTGGGCGAGTTGGCCCGGCTGGGCGCCCTCGGCGCCACCGTGCCGGCCGAGTTCGGCGGCGGCGGGTGGAGCCGACGCCAGGTCGCCGTGCTCGGTTACGAGTTGGGGCGGGCCTGGCAGCCACTGGCGGGCCTGGTCGGCACCCATCTGAAGCTGTGCCGGCTGGTGCTGGAACACGGCACGCCGGAGCAGCGGGGCGAGTGGCTCGGTCCGATGGCCCGCGGTGCGGCGGTCTTCGCCCGCGCCTACCACGAGCAGGGCCTCGGCGATCCGGCCGGGCTGCGCACCCGGGCGGTCCGTCGGGGCTCGGTCGGCGTGCTGAGCGGCCGCAAGAACTGGGTCACCAACGCGCGGGACGCCGACCGGGTGCTGGCCGTCGCCCGCAGCGGGGCGTCCGTCGTCGGTGTCCTGGTCGACCCCGGGCGGCCGGGCGTGACGGTCGGGCCGGACCTGCCGAGGCCCGGCATGCTGGGCGTCTCGCTGGCCGAAGTCACCTTCGACGACTACGAGTTCGACCCGGAGCGGGAGGTGCTCGGCGGCTGGGGCCACGATCTGACCGGGGCCCTGCGCCGGCACGACGTGACCAGCTACGCGGCCCGGGCCGTGGGGTCGGCGGACGCGGTGGTCGAGCACGCCCTGGGCTTCGTGCGGGCCACGCTGTCCGAGCGGACGCCCGAGGCCCGGGGGGCCGTCCGGCTGCGGGCCGGGGAGCTGGTGACCAGGCTGGCGGTGATGCGGGCGGTCTGGGAGGCGCTGCTCGAACCGGCCGCCCCGGAGGCGCCGTTCGAACCCGCCGCTGCTGCTGCGGAGGCGCCGGGCCGGATCGACTCCGCGACGGCGAAGGTGTTCTGCACCGAGGCGCTGCAGGAGATCGTCCGAGCGGCGGCCGTGCTCTGCGGCGGGGCCGGGTACGCCGCCCCGGACGGCGTCCTGGGCCGCCACTACCGCGACGCGCTGGCCCTGGTGATCGTGGGTGCGCCCAACGACGTGCTGCTGTCCCGGCTCGGCGGGCAGGCGCTCGGGGTCGGGTAGGCCCCCGGGGGGCGGTGAGGCTCGGGGCGGTGAGGCCCTCCGGACGCGGTGTCGGGGGCCGCTTCGTTATGCCCCCGTGACCTCCGGGTCCGGTGCGATGGGTCTACCTTTGTCGACGCTCGGTCAACTCCACGCCCTCACCCAGGAGTAGCCATGTCCGAAGCCCGTCGGCACGCCCTCGCCGTGTCCACCGCCCTGCTGACCCTGCTGGGCACCGCCGCCCCGGCCGTCGCCGCCGGCACCCCCACCCTCGTGCAGGCCCCGCTCGCCCACCACGGCGGCGGCCTGCGCAACAGCACCAGTGGCAACTGGTCCGGCTACGCCGCCACCGGCGGCAAGTTCACCAGCGTCAACGCCAGTTGGGTGCAGCCCTCGGTGTCCTGCACCGGGGCCGACACCTGGTCCAGCTTCTGGGTCGGCCTGGACGGCGACGGCAGCAGCACCGTCGAACAGACCGGCACCGAGGCCGACTGCTCCGGCGGGTCCCCGGTGTACTCCGCGTGGTACGAGATGTACCCGGCCTACCCGGTCGACTTCAGCAACGCCGTACGGCCCGGCGACCACTTCACCGCGAGCGTCACCACCAACGGCAGCGGCTCCTTCACCCTCACCCTCGCCGACACCACGGCGGGCTGGAAGCGCACCGTCAACAAGACCCTGCGCGGCGCCGCCCTGGCCTCCGCCGAGGTGATCGCCGAGGCTCCGTCCAGTTCCACCGGGGTGCTGCCGCTCTCGGACTTCCACTCGGTGTCCTTCACCGGCGCCGGCGCCAACGGCCGGAGCCTGGGCGGCTTCACCCCGGACGCCATCACGATGGCCTCCGGCGGTGTCACCCGGGCCGCCACCTCCGGGCTGAGCGGCGGCAGTTCCTTCTCGGTGACCTGGAAGCACAGCTGACCGCACGGCTGGCCGCACAGTTGAGCGCACGGAGGCCGCCGCCCCGGCCGGGTGGCGGCCTCCGTCGTCCCTGGGGTCAACGGCCGCTCTCGGCCCGGGACTTGGCCCAGGCGGTGAGCAGGGCGGTCTCCTGCTCCGGGGTCAGGGTCGCGGGCAGCGGCTCGAAGGGCTCGATGTCGCGGGCGGTGTCCGCGACCGGGCGCAGCCGCAGGCCGGTGGCCAGGGCGGCGGCGGAGTCGGCGGTGCGGGTGGCCAGGGACAGCGGGTCGGTGGTCCACAGCGGCAGCGCGCGGTTGGTGAGGCCGGCGGCTTGCAGGAAGTCGTCGTCCACCCAGGTGAGGGTGGTGCCGGGCGGGGCCACGGCGGAGGCCACGGCGTCGAGGAGGTCGCCGACGGTGCCGGTCGCGGGCGTCGCCGCGTGGTACGCGCCGGAGGCGCCCCGGGTGAGCAGGTCGAGCATCCAGTCGGCCAGGTCCCGGGCGTCGACGACCTGGAGCGGGGCGTCGGGCCGTCCGGGGGCCAGTACCTCGCCGCCCCGGGCGAGCCGCTGCACCCAGTGGTCGAAGCGGTGGGTGTAGTCCTGCGGGCCGACCACGTAGGTCGGGCGCACCAGCAGCACGTCCGGGCCGAAGCGCTGTCGCGCGGCCTGCTCGCACTGGACCTTCAGGACGCCGTAGCTGTCGACGGTGATCTCGTCGGCCTCGGGGCCGTCGGCGCGGACCAGCGGGGAGTCCTCGGCGTACCCCGGCGCGTCCGGGGTGTCGTAGACGGCGATGGACGAGACCAGCAGGTAGCGTCCGGCCGCGCCCGGGTCGTCGAGGGCGTCGGCCAACTCCCGTACCTGGCGCGGGAAGTAGGCGCTCACGTCGACGGTGGCGTCCCAGCGGAGACCGCTCAGCACGGACAGGTCCGCGTCGCGGTCGGCGATGAGGTGGGTGGCCTCGGGGAGCAGGCCGGCGCCGGACCGGCCCCGGTGCAGCACGGTGACGTCGTGTCCGGCGGCGAGCGCGGCCCGGGCGAAGTGCAGGCCGACGAACCGGGCTCCGCCCATGATCAGTATGCGCATGGGGTCATGCTCCCAGTTCGCCGCGGTCCCGACCAGGGTGCCGCCAGGGCGTTCGGTCGGGGTGTTCGGTCGGGGTGTTCGGTCGGGGTGTTCGGTCGCGGTGGAGCCCGGGGGACCGGGTCAGAGCACGGCCAGGACGTCCTGGTGCACCCCGTCGAGGACGAAACCGTTGTCCAGCCGCACCCGGAGCGTCACGAGGGCGCCGCGCTCCCGGTGCGCGGCCCACTCCGGTTCCAGCGCGGCGACTTCGCCGGCCAGCCGCTCCCGGCTGGCCGTCGGCATGGTGTGTCCGTAGTCGTCGAGGAGCGCCCTGAGCCGCTGGTACTCGCGCACCCCTTCGCTCTCCGGGAGTTCCCCGTCCACCCGCTCGACGGTGCCCTCGGCCCCGGCGCCGAGCGACAGGAACCCGACGACGGCCGCCGACGTCCCCGGCTCCCCGGTGACGGCCTCGCCGATCGCGAGGTCCTCCGTCAGCCTGACGCGTCGGCCTGCCTCCCAGGTCATCCGTGCACTGCCCCTCGTCCGCTCCGTGCCGTGGCGCGGTCCGCCGACGGTCCGGCCATTATCCGCCGACCGGTCCGGGCCGGTGCACGCCGGCTCAGCGCAGCCCGAGGCAGGGCAGCCAGGTG
Organism: Kitasatospora sp. NPDC096077; assembly: GCF_040303245.1. Taxonomy (NCBI): domain Bacteria; kingdom Bacillati; phylum Actinomycetota; class Actinomycetes; order Kitasatosporales; family Streptomycetaceae; genus Kitasatospora; species Kitasatospora sp. NPDC096077. The sequence continues at coordinate 13,793 of NZ_JBEOSV010000033.1, forward strand.
CGCGCGGCGTCGTGGTCCGCGGTGAGCAGGGCGCACAGCGGGCCGGCCGCCCCGCCGAGCAGGCCCATGCCGGTCGCGCCGAGGGCCGCCACCTCGGGCAGGCGGGTCCGCAGGTGGGTGAGCAGCCGGGCCCGCAGCGCGGCCGCGGCGGGCAGGGCGGCGTGCCGGGCGAAGGCGTCGGCCACCGCCAGGACGCCGGAGGCGCCGTGGCACAGGGCCAGCAGGTCGCTCGGGCGGTCGCCGAACAGGTGGAACCGCTCGTCGTAGCGTTCGGCGAGCGAGGTGAAGGCCGCGGCGGCCCAGTCGGCGGTCTCCCGGTCGCCCAGCGCGTCGGCGGCGTCCCACAGCGCCCAGGACACGCCGGGCGTGCCGTAGCACCAGGCCTGGCGGGCGCGGGCTCCGCCGGGCGGCGGGGCGTCGTCGAGCCCGGCGCCGTCCCAGGTGCGGATGGAGCGGGCGTCGTCGAAGGACTGCCGCACCAGCCACCGGGTCGCGCGGCCCAGGGCGGGCGCCAGCCCGGACGCCGGCCCGGGTGCCGGTCCGAGTCGGCGCAGCGCGGCGGTGAGGGCGGTGACGACGCCCGCGACGCCGTGGCCCGTGCCGGTGTTGATCCGGCCGTCGAGCCAGCCCAGGTTCGGATGGCCGGCGTACTGTCCGGTGCGCAGCCGGGGCAGTGCGTCGGCGTCGCACAGCCCGGTCAAGTGGTCGGCGAACGGGCCGAGTTGGGCCGGCGTGGGGCTGGTGCCCGCGGTCAGGGCGAGCAGCGTGCCCGAGGGGCCGACGATGAGGTCGTAGTCCGGGAAGGCGACCTGCTCGCGGCGGTGGCCGAGGGTCGGCGCGGTGCGGACCAGGTGGTCGCGGAGCCGGTCGGCGACCGGGGTCAGGCCCGGGTGGACCCCGGCGCCCAGGCGCAGGCCCACCAGCGTTCCGGCCAGCCCGCCGTCGTACAACCCGCAGTGGGCGGGCCCCCGGCCGGCGTCGCGGGCCCACACCGCCACGGCCCGGGCCGCGGACCGCTCGGCCTCCGGATCACCGGTGGCGTACAGCAGGGCGGCCAGGACGGGGACGCCCGGGTCGGAGGGGAGTTCGGCGCCCGCCGGTTCCGCGCGGGACCGGGCCGACCAGGCGTCGAGGAGCCGGACGGCGAGTCGGGTGGCGGCGGTGCCGGTGCTCTCGGCGCTCGCGGTGTGGTGCGGCACGACGGCTCCTCGGGAGGTGCGGGGCGGTGCTCCGCCCGGCGGCTGACGCGGGCCGGGTGGAGCGCCGGTGGCGGCGGCCGTCGAGGGCCGCTGTCCGGGGGCCGTGCGGGGGTGTGCCCCGGCGGCCGGGGGGGGGGTGCGCGGGACACCCCCCGGGACTGCGCCACCGTGGGGCAGAGCCCGGCGGGGGCTTGGGCCCA
>NZ_JBEOSV010000033.1:15201-62691 GCF_040303245.1 Kitasatospora sp. NPDC096077
GGGGGGGGGGGGCCCCGCGGGCGGCGGCCCCGCCCGCGCGGGCCGGGGGGGGGGGGGCCGGGGGGGCCCCCCGCCCGCCCTGGGGGGTGGTCAGCAGTACACCCCGGTGCAGAGCAGCACCGTGTCGCAGAGCGCGACGGTGCAGAGGCCGCTGCAGCCGGCGGTGCTGGCCTCGGGGGTGGGCAGGGTGGTCTCGGTGATGCGGGCGTCCAGGTCGCCGATGAGGGCGTCGAGGTCGGTGAGCGCGGTGATCTCGGGCATGGTCGTCTCCTTCAGGTGTGGTGTTCGGTGCGGGGTCCGGCGCCCGCCGGTCCCTTGTGGGGCCGCTGTCCGGGGGCCGTCCGGGGGTGTCCCCGGACGGCCCGAGGGGTGGTCAGCAGAACACCCCGGTACAGAGCGCGACGGTGTCGCAGGCCAGGATGGTGCAGACGCCGCTGCAGCCGCCGCTGCTGGCCTCGGGGGTCGGCAGGGTGGTCTCGGTGATGCGGGCGTCCAGGTCGCCGATGAGGGCGTCGAGGTCGGTGAGCGCGGTGATCTCGGGCATGGTTCCTCCTTCAGGAGTGGTGTTCGGTGTGGACCGCCCCGGTGGCCCGCCCACGGGGAGCGGGCGTACCGGGGACGTCGGGTTCGCCGCGCAGGGCGGCGACGGCGGGTTCCGCGAGTTCTTCGACGGCCCGGCCGAGCGGCAGTCGGAGTAGTAGTTGGGCGGCGACGGCGGCGCCGCCGTGCGCCGGGTCGCGCAGCAGCAGCCCGCCGGGGGCCGGGAGCATCTCCTCGACCAGCAGGTCCGCGCCGGGGTGGCGGGTGCAGATACGTTCCAGCAGGGCGACCGTGGTCACCGCCGCGAAATCCACGGGCACCGGCTTCGCCTGGGCCGCGGCCCGGACGAAGGCGAAGCGGGGCAACCCGGCGTCGCGGGTGAGCCCGGCGAGGGCGCGCACCTTGGTCAGGTCGTCGTCGCCCGGCCGCCACAGCCGGGTGGCCGGGACCCGCCGGAGCGCGGGGGCGATCACCAGGGCGCCGCCGCCGACGGTCACCCGGGGCAGCCGCTCCGGGGCGGGGAGGGCGCCCTCCAGACCGTCCAGGCGGATCAGGCGGGAGCACGCCGGGTGGCCCGCGGGCAGCAACAGGCGGGTCAGGACGTCGTACGGGGGCAGCGGCGTGCGGGTGGCGTGGTGGACCGGCAGCAGCCGGCAGCCGTCGGCCTCGGCGATGATCCGGGTGCCGGCCCGGCGCAGGGTGATCCGGTCCAGCGGCAGGTAGCGGGCGGTCAGGCCGTTCCGGCCCTGGTAGGGCAGCGGATCGGGGTCCCCGGTCCACCAGCCGGTGGTGACCGGCCGTCGGACGGCGTTGGCGGCGCGCTCGGCGAGCGGCGGCACCAGCAACTCGACGAAGCGCGCCCCGGACCGCCGCTCCACGGCGGCGAGGAAGGCCCGGTAGTCGCGCAGACTGCGGTAGCCGTCGTGCAGGGTGTGCAGCGCGTCGGCGAACCGGGCGTCCAGCACGCCCGCCGGTGAGGCCGTCTCCAGGACCGCGACCGGGCCGGGCCCCGGGAGCGGGCGCAACAGGCAGTCCAGGGGCCAGGGCGGCAGGGCCGTCCCGGCCGGGGGCGCGCCGAGCGCGTCCAGCAGGTCGTCGTCCAGGTCCACCGTCCCGGCGTCGGCCCGGGCGGCCAGATGGGCCAGCAGCGCGGCGTAGCCGGAACCGGGGGCCTCGGCGGGGTGCCAGCCAGGGTGGCGGCGCAGCGGCTGCGGCGGCGGGGCGTCGTCGTCGGGCAGGCAGTGGGCGAGGAGCTCGCCGAGCGGGCACGGCCGTTCGGTGAGGTCCGCCAGGGCGGCCGGCAGCCGGTGCGGGTCCGGTCCCGCGAGCCGGTCGGCCTCCCGCAGCCAGGCCACCCGGGCGGCGGTGCCGAGGGCCCGCTCCACCTGGCGGGCGGCCGCGCCGGACACCGCCGTGGCGGTGCTGCGGTAGGAGTCGGTGAACCAGGTGCGGGCGGTGTCGGCGGAGGAGGCACGGGTGGGGCCGGGGTCGGCACCGGGGTCCGGCACCGGCTGCGGCAGGGTGCCGCCCGCGCGGAGGTCCGCGGTGGGTCGCCAGCCGGTGGTGAGGCGGCGCGGGGGCTCGCAGGCCTGGAGCACGCCGAGTCCGAGCAGGTGCGCGAGGAAGCCGCGCAGCACCGTCGCGGGGGTGTCCGCCGGGGTCGCCGCCGGGCCCAGCAGCGCCGCTTCGAGGTCGGCCAACGGGAGCGGCCCGCCGCCCAGTCGGGCCAGGACGGCGTCCAGCGGGAGGGTGCGCCGCAGGACGACCCGGCGCATCCGGCTGCGTTCGCGCGGGTCGATCACCCAGCAGCGCAGGACCCCGGTGCCCGGGGGGCCGTCCGTCGGTTGGAGGAAGTGCAGCGGGGCCAGGGCCAGCAGCGTGGCCCGGTCCGCCGTCCGCAGGTCCAGGCCGCCGAGCCGGGCGCGCACCCCGTGGACGTTCTCGACGGCCTCGGCCGCGGCCCCGCCGAGGAGCGCGCCGGGCGGGAGGAGGCGCAGCAGGGCCCCGTCGCCGCCCCCGGCGCCGTCCGGCGGGGCGACCGGGACCAGGGTGACCTGGCCGACCCAGCCGCGCGGGGTGGTCTTCGCCGCGGCCCGCCCGAGCGCCCGCCACACGTACGCCGCCCGCTTGCGCAGCCGTTTCCCGCCCCAGGACTCGCCCGCGGTCAGGCGTCCGTGGACGTCGTCGGCGGCGCCGGGCTCCGTGCCGTCCAGGAAGTCCCGCATGACCGGGGACGCGCAGACCAGGGACCAGCCCAGCGCACCGACGCGCTCGCGCTCGTCCGCCACCGCGTCCGTCAGCCGCCGCAGGACGGCGGGGACCGACGCGGCCTCCTCGCCCAGCCGTACGGCGTCCGCGACGAGGTCGCGGGCGGCGGGCAGCCGCCCCAGCAGTCCGCAGTCGGCCGGGCCCGGTGCGGCGCCGGAGTGCAGCCGGCGGCGCAGGGCCAGTACGGCCCGGCGGTCGGCGGGGGTGAGGTCGGGGTGCGGCACCACCGCGGTGCCCAACTGCTCGGCCAGCGCCCGGGATTGCCCGGCCCGCCGGTCGTCCTGCCGGGCGAGGTCGGCGAACCGGGCGAACAGCTCCGGGTTGCCCGCCGCCGCCCACGCCTCCAGCGGCAGGCCGGCCACCCGGAGCAGTGCCGTGCCGGCCGGCCCGGGGGCCTCGCCCGCGTTCGGGTCCACCTCCATGTCCACGTCCACGTCCACGTCCCCGTCCATGTCGACGTCCACGTCAGAACCCCCCTTCGTCGGCGAGCGCGTGGGTCAGCAGGCTCTGTCGGGCCAGTGAGAGCCGCCCGCGGTTCCAGTGGAAGACGACGTAGTGGGCGGCGGCCCGGCGCGGGCCGATCACCGCCTCACCGGAGTCGAAGTAGCCGGTGCGCCAGGCCTCGGCGGCCCGGCGCACGGCGCTGCCGTCCGCCTCGACCGCCGCCCGCCGCTGCGGCGGGAGCGACGCGAGCAGGTCGGCGCGGCCGGTCCGCCAGACCGCGCGGATGCCCGCGGCGGCCCGCCGGGTGTCGTCGTCCGGCTCGGTGCCCAGCCGGCGCCCGATGTCGTCCCGCAGCACCTGCCAGACCCCGCGGTGCTCCCAGCCGACGATGCCGAGGCCGTCGAGGAGCTCACCGAGGAGGTACAGGGAGAACCGCCAGTCCGCGAGCGCCTCCGGCCGGCCCGGCGCGGCGGCGGCGTCGTGGTGGTCGAGCCAGGCCAGGGAATCCACCGTGAACAGGTCGTGGACGTACCGCATCGACCGCGGGCCGCCGAAGAGATAGGTCTCCGGCTCGTAATTCCCGCACCGCGGCGGAGCCGACCAGCCGTCCACCGCACGGAAGCGGCGGGTGAGTTCCGCACGCAGTTCCGCACACGAGTCCGCCGAATCCGGGTGGCCCACCTCGAACCGGACCCGCAGTCCCGGTGGTTTGTGCATGAAGAAGAAGGAGCGGGCCGCGCCGGCGGCGATCACCTCGCGGGCCGTGTCCGCGACGGCGCGGTACGTCCGGTGCGGCGCGGCCGGGCCCGGAGTGAGGTTGAGCTGGACCCAGCCGTCCTCCGGCCGGTCGCCGCGCAGCGCGGCGAGTCCGGCGGCCAGGAAGGTGCGGCGCGCGGCTTCGTACCCGGGGTTCGCGGAATCGACCGGTACTGTTTCCCGCGGAACGCCGCGAATGTCCTGGAGGCAGTCGGCCAGCAATCGTTCGACGTCCACCATCGCGCCCCACCTCCTCGTGATGTCTGCTGCTCCTCCTGGTTTTCCGCGATTCGGCCGGATCGAAAAATGGAAGACAAATACTCATATGATCAAAAAGATTGCGCCCCGTGCGCGCATGCGAGATCGTGCGCCGGAGAAACATCGAGGAGCGCATTCGAGGAGCGCCGGCCGTCCTCAGGAGGTCCGTTGAACATCCCCGGTCCCGAGCCCCGTCCGGACGGCGGGGTGGGCGCCATCGCACGGGCGGGCGGACTGCACGCCTACCAGCTGTGGCTGCACGCCGAGTACGGTCCGGTGGCGCGCTTCCAACTGCCCGGCGCCGACACCGCCGTGTCGATCGCCGACCCGGTGCTGCTGGAGGCCGCCGTCGGCCTCGACGAGCGGCCGGAGCGGCTGTTCTCCTTCCTGGACCCGCTGTTCGAGGCGGGCAATCTCCAGGTCCTCCCGGCCGACGAGCACGAGCCGTGGCGCCGGCTGCTGCTCGGCGTGCTGGCCGGACGGCCCGCGCACGAACGGCACTTCGCCCGCTTCACGGCCCTGGCGACCGAACTCGCCGACCGCTGGGCCGCGTTGCCCGCAGGCCGGCCGGTGGAACTCCAGCGGGAGCTCACCGCGCTCTCGCTGCGGATGATCTGCGCCTTCGCGCTGGGCGGCGAGGTCGAGGACCCGGACGGCGTGGTCGAGGCCTTCGAGACGGTGCTCGCCGAGCAGTTGGAGCGGCTGTACCGGCCGCCGGGTGCGGCGGCCCCGGCGGAGGGCGCGGAACGGACCGCCCGGGCACTCGCCGTCCTGCGGCGGACCGTCGATCGGGCGGTCGCGGCCCACCGCGGGGGCGGTCCCGGCGGCGATCGCAGCGATCTGATCGGCGCCCTGGTCGAGGCCGGTGAGCACCCGGCGCGGATCCGGGACACCGTCCTCACCGTCCTGCTGGCCGCCCACCACACCACGGGCGTGGCCGTCTCCTGGACCCTGCACCTGCTCGCCGGGCACCCCGGCGCGGCCGGGCGGGTCACCGCCGAACTCGACCGCGTCCTCGGCGACCGCGCCGCGCCGGACCACGCCGACCTGCACCGGCTGCCGTACCTGGAGATGGTGCTCAAGGAGTCGCTGCGCCGCTACCCGCCCGGCCCCTACGGTGCCCGGCGGACGGCCGCGCCGCTGACCGTCGGCCCGTACCGGCTGCCGGCCGGGGCGGTGGTCTTCCTCCCGATCTGGGCCGTCCACCTGAACCCCGCGTACTGGCCGGAGCCGGAGCGCTTCCGGCCCGAGCGGTTCGGCCCGGAGGAGTCGGCCGGGCGGCACCGGCTGGCCTGGATCCCCTTCGGAATGGGTCCGCGCGCCTGCGAGGGGGCCCGACTGGCCACCGTGGAGGCCCTGTTGCTGCTGGCCGTGCTGCTCAAGCGCCTCCGCTTCCGGCCCGTGCCGGGGCACCCGGTGGTGCCGGTCGAGCGGTTCGTCCTCTGGGCGGCCGAGGACATCCGGATGCTGGTGGGCCCACGGGCGGAGCGCGGCCCGGACCGGAGCTGAACTGCCCTGGAAGCGCACGTGGTTGGGCGACCGGAATGAGTGGCGGCCCTCGCGGACGGCGGCGCCCCGGAGGCCTGACGGGGGTGGCGGACCGACGCGGCGGTGGCCTCCGGCCGGGGTGGTCGACGCCCGAGGTCGAGCCCGTCTCCACCCTTCGCCAAGTTTTGGCAATGATTTCCATCTCGGCCCCGATCGGCCTGGTTGTGAAAATCGTTTCCACCTAGGGTGGGCGGCGTCCACCGAAGCCGGACCCCGCCCGCAGGGCAGGGCCGGCAGGCACCGCGAGGAGTAGCCCGCCCATGAGCACCGCCCCGTCCCGCCGCAAGCCCCTCAGCGTCGTCCTCGGCGCCGGCGCCGTCGTCGCCACGCTCGCGACGGCCACCGCCTGCTCGACCTCCTCCCCGGCGAAGACCGCCTCCGCCGCTCCGAGTGCCTCCGGCGGCAGCTCGAAGGTCATCCAGGTCACCGCGGCGGAGAACTTCTGGGGCTCGATAGCCACCCAGCTCGGCGGCGACCATGTGAAGGTCACCAGCATCATCACCAACCCCGACACCGACCCGCACTCCTACGAGCCGACCGCCGCCGACGGCCGGACCGTCGCCGCCGCGGACTACGTGATCAGCAACGGGATCGGCTACGACGCCTGGACGGACAAGCTGCTCGCCGCCAACCCCGGCTCCGCCCGCACCGCGCTCAAGGTCGGCGACCTGCTGGGCAAAAAGGAGGGCGACAACCCGCACCAGTGGTACTCGGCGGAGAGCGTCACCAAGGTGATCGACCGGATCACCGCCGACTACAAGAAGCTGGACCCGGCCGACGCGGCCTACTTCGACACCCGGCAGAAGACCTTCACCACCCAGACCCTGTCCACGTACCACCAGCTCGAAGCCGACATCAAGGCCAAGTACGCGGACACCCCGATCGGCGCCTCCGAGTCGATCGTCACCCCGCTCGCGGAGAGCGTCGGCCTGAAGCTGCTCACCCCCGAGACCTTCCTGGACGCGGAGAGCGAGGGCACCGACCCGACCGCCGCCGACAAGGCCGCCATCGACCAGCAGATCGCCGGCAAGCAGATCAAGGTCTACGTCTACAACACCCAGAACTCCAACCCCGACGTGGTCGCCCAGGTCAACGCCGCCAAGGCGCAGGGCATCCCGGTCGCCCAGGTCACCGAGACCCTCGCCCCGGCGAACGCCACCTTCCAGGACTGGCAGACCCAGGAGCTCCAGGGCCTCGCCGACGCGCTGAAGCAGGCGACGGGCAAGTGAGCATCCACCCGACCGAGAAGGTCCGTACGAACAACGAGCCGGAGCCGGGACGCGGCACCGCGCCCGGCGCGGAACCGGTGCTGTCGCTGCGCGGGGCGGCCGTGCGGGTGGGCGGGCGGACCCTGTGGTCGGGTGTCGATCTGACCGTCGGGGCCGGGGAGTTCACCGCCGTCCTCGGCCCCAACGGGGTCGGGAAGTCCACCCTGGTCAAGGTCCTGCTGGGCGTCCTCCCGGCGGCCGCCGGCGAGGTCCGGGTGCTCGGCGCGGCGCCCGGCGAACGCAACGCCGCGGTCGGCTACCTGCCGCAGCGGCGCAACTTCGACGCGAGCGTCCGGATCCGCGGGACCGACGTGGTGCGGCTGGGGCTGGACGGGGATCAGTGGGGGATCCCCGTCCCGTTCCTGAACCGCGCGAAGCACCGGGCCGCCCGCCGACGGGTCGAGGAGGTGGTCGAGCTGGTCGGCGCCACCGGCTACGCCCACCGGCCGATCGGCCAGTGCTCGGGCGGCGAGCAGCAGCGGCTGCTGATCGCCCAGGCGCTGATACGGCGCCCCCGGGTGCTGCTGCTGGACGAGCCGCTGGACAGCCTGGACCTGCCCAACCAGGCGGCGATCGCGGCCCTGTTGGGCCGGATCTGCCACCAGGAGGGGGTGTCGGTGGTGATGGTCGCGCACGACGTGAACCCGATCCTGCACCAGCTGGACCGGGTGGTGTACATCGCCGAGGGCGGCGCCCTCTCCGGCACCCCGGCCGAGGTGATCACCACCGCGACGCTGACCAGGCTCTACCGCACGCCCGTCGAGGTGCTGCGCACCAGTGACGGACGGCTGGTGGTGGTCGGCCAGCCGGAGGCCCCGGCGGTCCACAGCGACCGGCACGCCCACAACCACGACCACCTCGACCACCTCGACCACCGCGCCCACGGGAACGGAGACGGCCGTGCTGCTGGCATCTGACGCGACCGCCCCGGTCTTCGGCTGGAACCTGGTCGCCGACTTCCAGGACATGTGGTCCTACGCCTTCATGGTGAACGCTTTCCGGGCCGGTCTGGTGGTGGCCGTGGTCTGCGCCGTGGTCGGCTGGTTCATGGTGCTGCGCCGCCAGACCTTCGCCGGGCACACCCTCTCCGTCGCCGCCTTCCCCGGCGCCTCGCTGGCCGTGCTGGCCGGCTTCTCCACCTCGCTCGGCTACTTCGGCTTCTGCGTCGCCGCCGCCCTGGCGATAGCCGCGCTGCGGCGCAGCGGCTCGGAGGAGTCCGCCGTCACCGGCACCGTGCAGGCCTTCGCACTCGCCTGCGGCTACCTGTTCATCAGCCTCTACAAGGGACTCCTGGAGGGACCGACGGCGCTGCTGTTCGGCAGCTTCCTGGGCATCACCACCGGCCAGGTGGTGACCCTCGCCGTGGTCGGCGCCCTGGTGCTGGCCGTGCTGGCGGTGATCGGACGGCCGCTGCTGTTCGCCTCGGTCGACCCGCAGGTGGCGGCCGGACGCGGCGTCCCGGTCCGGCTGCTGGGCACGCTCTTCCTGGTGCTGCTCGGCGCGGCCACCGCCGAGGCTAGCCAGATCACCGGCACCCTGCTGGTCTTCGCGCTGATGGTGATCCCCGCGGCGACCGCCCAACAGCTCACCGCCCGGCCCGGGTTGAGCGTCCTGCTGGCCGTCCTGCTGGCCCTGGCGGCCTGCTGGGCGGGGCTGGTCGCGGCCTACTACCACCCGTACCCGCTCGGCTTCTTCGTGACGGGCTTCGCCTTCGCCGGGTACGTACTGGCGCACCTGGTGCGGTTCGCCCGCGACGCGCTGGGCCGCCGGGCCCGGCCGGCCGCCCTGATCGGAGCCGCCGCATGAGCGCGGTCATCACCCAGGCCTTCTTCCAACACGCCCTGCTGGCCGGGACGTTCATCGCACTGGCCTGCGGGCTGGTGGGGTACTTCCTGGTGCTGCGGGCCCAGATCTTCACCGGCGACGCGCTCAGCCACGTCGCGTTCACCGGCGCGATGGCCGCCCTGGCCGGCGGCTACGACCTGCGGCTCGGGCTGTTCGCCGGGACGATCGGGGTCGGGCTGCTGATCGGCGGACTCGGCCGCAAGGGCCGGGCGGACGACGTGGTCATCGGCAGCGTCTTCGCCTGGATCCTCGGCCTGGGCGCCTTCTTCCTCACCGTCTACACCACCTCCCGCAGCGGCGCCCAGGGCGGCGCCGGGACGAGCGTGCTGTTCGGCTCGATCTTCGGGCTGCACGGCGACCAGACCGGCACGGCCGTCCTCGTCGCGGGCGTGATCTGCCTGGTCCTGCTGCTGATCGCCCGGCCGCTGCTGTTCGCCACCCTCGACGAGGCGGTGGCCGCCGCCCGGGGCGTGCCGGTGCGGGTGCTCGGCTTCGCCTTCCTCGCCCTGGTCGGCGCGACGGCCGGCGAGGCCACCCAGGCGGTCGGCTCGCTGCTGCTGCTCGGCCTGCTCGCCGCCCCGGCGGGCGCGGCGATCCGGCTCACCGACCGGCCGTTCCGGGCCCTCGCGCTCTCCGCCGGGCTGGCGGTCGCGGAGATGTGGGGCGGACTGCTGCTCAGCGCGGCCGCGCCGAAGCTGCCGCCGAGCTTCGCCATCATGGCCGTCGCCAGCGCCGTCTACGCGGCCACCTTCCTGATCCGCCCGACCCGCGCCGCCCGCCCGGTGCCGGCCTGAACCGGGGGTGGACCGTGACCGAAGCGCCCACCAGCGCGCTGACCGAGGCCTTCCGCCGTGCGGCCGACCGACGGCCGGCCCCGGGCCCGGGCGAGCGGCCCGCGGCCGCACCGAACGACGGACTCGGCCGACTCACCCCGCAGCGTGCCGAGGTGCTCCGGGCCCTGGCGGCCTGCGAGGACTTCGTCAGCGCCCAACTCCTGCACGCGGGCCTGCTCACCACCGGCTCCCGGGTCGGCCTGAGCACCGTCTACCGCACGCTGACCGCGCTCGCCGCCGTCGGCCGCGCGGACGTGGTCCGCGACACCAACGGCGAGAAGCTGTTCCGCCACCGGCCGGGCGCCGACCACCGGCACTACCTGATCTGCCGCCGGTGCGGGCTCAGCCGACCGGTCGACGCCGCCCCCGTGGAGACCTGGGCCGACCACATCGCCGCGACCTCGGGCTTCGCGGACGTCCAGCACACCGTGGAGCTTTCGGGGGTCTGCGCCGACTGCCGGACACGCGACTGACCGCCGCCCGGGCCGACCGCGCGCCCGGGGACCCCGCCGTCCGCAGGATCCGCAGATTCGCAGACCGATCGGGTACGGATTCCACACCTTGGCATGCTGGTTCACCGGCCGTCCGGCGGGCAGGCTCGTTCACGTAACCCCTGAGTCGCACGCTCATGAGGAGTCCCGTGATCGAGCACCACGTCCGTGTCCACCCCAGCGCCGACCGGCTGCCCCGCGAGGAGCAGCTCGCCTGGAAGCTCGCCGCCGTCGCCACCGCGACCGAGGAGCTCGACCCCGAGAGCGCGGCGATGGCCGTCAACCGGGTCGTCGACAACGCCTCCGTCGCGGTCGCCTCGCTGCTGCGCCGCCCGGTCGCGGTCGCCCGCGCCCAGGCCACCGCCCACCGGGCCGGCGCCCCCGGCGCGTCCGTGTTCGGCACCGGGCGCCGGGTCCCGCCGGAGTGGGCGGCCTGGGCCAACGGAACGGCCGTGCGCGAGCTGGACTTCCACGACACCTACCTCGCCGCCGACTACTCCCACCCCGGCGACAACATCCCGCCGCTGCTGGCCGTCGCCCAGCACACCGGCCGCACCGGCGCCGACCTGCTGCGCGGCATCGTCGCCGCCTACGAGGTGCACGTGGCGCTGGTGCGCGGCATCTGCCTGCACGCCCACCGGATCGACCACGTCGCCCACCTGAGCGCGGCCACCGCCTGCGGCCTCGGCACCCTGCTGCGGCTGCCGACCGAGACCGTCTACCAGGCCGTCCAGCAGGCCGTGCACACCACCACCGCGACCCGGCAGTCCCGCAAGGGCGAGATCTCCAGCTGGAAGGCCTACGCCCCGGCCTTCGCCGGGAAGGCCGCGATCGAGGCGGTGGACCGGGCGATGCGCGGCGAGACCTCGCCGTCCCCGATCTACGAGGGCGAGGACGGCTTCCTCGCCTGGATGCTGGACGGCCCGCAGTCGGACTACACCGTGCTGCTGCCCGGGGTGGGCGAGCCGCGCCGGGCGATCCTGGACACTTACACCAAGGAGCACTCCGCCGAGTACCAGGCCCAGGCGATCATCGACCTGGCCCGGCGGCTGCGCGAGAAGACCGGCCCGCTGGACCGCGTGCGCTCGGTGGTCCTGCACACCAGCCACCACACCCACCAGGTGATCGGCTCCGGCGCGGGCGACCCGCAGAAGTACGACCCGACCGCCAGCCGGGAGACCCTCGACCACTCGATCCCGTACATCCTCGCCGTGGCCCTGGAGGACGGCGTCTGGCACCACGAGCGCTCCTACGCCCCCGAGCGGGCCCAGCGCCCGGAGACCGTCGAACTCTGGCGGAAGATCAGCACGGTGGAGGACCCGGAGTGGACCCGCCGCTACCACGACCCCGACCCGGAGCGCCGGGCCTTCGGCGGCCGGGTGGTGATCACCCTGGACGACGGCTCCGTCATCGAGGACCAGCTCGCCGTCGCGGACGCCCACCCGGCCGGCGCCCGCCCCTTCGACCGGCCCGCCTACCAGGGCAAGTTCCGCACCCTCACCGAGGGCGTGGTGACCCCCGCCGACCAGGACCGCTTCCTGACCGCCGCCGCCGGCCTCGGCGACCTGCGCGCCGCCGACCTCGACGAGCTGTTCCCCGCCGTCGACACCGAGGCCGTCCGCGCCTTCGACGCGACCCTCCCGAAGGGACTGTTCTGATGTCCCGGCCCGAGAGCCGCCTGCTGCACACCCGCACCACCCCCGCGCAGCGGCGCCGCGCCTTCCGCGAACAGCTCGCGTCCGGGCGGCTGCTGCGCATCCCCGGCGCGATCAACCCGCTCTCCGCCCGCCTGATCCAGGACACCGGCTTCGACGCGGCGTACCTCTCCGGCGCGGTGCTCGCCGCCGACCTGGGCCTGCCGGACATCGGTCTCACCACCTCGACCGAGATCGCCCAGCGCGCCCAGCAGACCACCCGCGCCACCGACCTGCCGGTGCTGATCGACGCCGACACCGGCTTCGGCGAGCCCATGAACGCGGCCCGCACCGTGCAGCTCCTGGAGGACGCGGGACTGGCCGGCCTCCACCTGGAGGACCAGGTCAACCCCAAGCGCTGCGGCCACCTCGACGGCAAGACCGTCACCCCCCGGGAGGAGATGGTCCGACGGATCAGGGCCGCCGTGGACGCCCGGCGCGACCCGGACTTCCTGCTGATGGCCCGCACCGACGCCCGCTCGGTCGAAGGACTCGACGCGGCGATCGAACGGGCCAGGGCCTACGTCGACGCCGGAGCGGACGCGATCTTCCCCGAGGCCCTCGCGGACCTCTCCGAGTACGAGGCCTTCCGCAAGGCGGTCGACGTGCCGCTGCTCGCCAACCTCACCGAGTTCGGCAAGACCCCGCTGCTGGACACCCGCACCCTGGAGAACCTGGGCTACAACATCGCCCTCTACCCGGTCACCCTGTTCCGGCTGGCCATGGGCGCGGTCGAGGACGGCCTGCGCACCATCGCCGCCGAGGGCACCCAGGCCTCCCTGCTGCCGCGCATGCAGCCCCGCTCCCGGCTCTACGAACTCCTCGGCTACGAGGAGTACGGGGCCTTCGACTCGGCCGTCTTCGACTTCACCCTTCCGCCCGGCACCTGACGCACCGGAGGCACCAGCACCATGAACGAGATCCACCGCGGCCTCGCCGGTGTCGTCGTCGACACCACCGAGATCTCCACCGTCATCCAGGAGACCAACTCCCTGACCTACCGCGGCTATCCGGTCCAGGACCTGGCCGCCCACCGCTCCTTCGAGGAGACCGCCTTCCTGCTCTGGTACGGCGAACTGCCGGACGAGGCCCAGCTGCGGGAGTTCCGCGCCCGGGAACGCGCCCTGCGCCCGCTCGACCGCACCACCGCCGAACTGCTGGCCAAACTGCCCGAGACCTGCCACCCGATGGACGTGCTGCGCACCGCCGTCAGCTTCTTCGGCGCCGAGGACCCGACCGAGGACGACGGCCGCCCGGCCCCCCACCTCGCCAAGTCCCTGACCCTGCTGGCGAAGCTGCCCACCGTGGTCGCCGCCGACCAGCGCCGCCGCCGCGGCCTGGACCCGATCGCCCCCGACCCGGAACTCGGGTACGCCGAGAACTTCTTCCACATGTGCTTCGGCACGGTGCCCGCCCCCGAGGTGGTGCGCTGCTTCGAGATCTCGCTGGTGCTGTACGCCGAACACAGCTTCAACGCCTCGACGTTCACCGCCCGGGTGGTCACCTCCACGCTGTCCGACCTCTACAGCGCCGTCACGGCCGCGATCGGCGCGCTCAAGGGCCCGCTGCACGGCGGCGCCAACGAGGCGGTGATGCACATGCTGGACGAGATCGGCGACCCGGCCCGCGCCGCCGAGTGGCTGGACGGGGCGCTGGCCGCCAAGCGGAAGATCATGGGCTTCGGCCACCGCGTCTACAAGCACGGCGACTCCCGGGTCCCGATCATGCAGGCCGCCCTGGACCGGCTGGTCGAGCACTCGGCCGACCCCGAGGCCACCCGGCTGGCCGCCCTGCACGCCGCGCTGCGCCGGGCGATGCTGGAACGCAAGGGCATCCACCCCAACCTCGACTACCCGGCCGGGCTGGCCTACCACCTGATGGGCTTCGACACCCCGGTGTTCACCCCGATCTTCGTGATGAGCCGGATCACCGGGTGGACCGCCCACATCACCGAACAGCTCGCCCACAACGCCCTGATCCGCCCGCTGGCCCAGTACGACGGTCCGGGCCAGCGGGCCGTGCCGGCCGCCGTGTAAGACGTCGGGCACGGCCCGGCCGGGGCTCAGGAGGGGACGGAACAGGTGACGGCCGGTGCCGCGTCGTCCTCCTGGCCGGGCCGCATCACCTGCACGTTCGCGAGCAGCGCCTCGACCACCTCGTCCAGGTCGAGGCGCTTCTCCACGGCCCGCAGCTGGCCCAGCCGCGCCCCGGTGCTGACCTGCGGCGGGGCGAGCAGGCTGCAGCAGTCCTCGTCCGGCAGGACGGAGATCTCCGCCGTGCCGAGCGCCCGGGCCTGGTCGATGATCTCCTGCTTCTCCCAGCCGATCAGCGGGCGCAGCACCGGCAGCGTGGCGGCCTGGTCCACGGCGGCCAGGTTGGCGAGGGTCTGGCTGGCGACCTGGCCGAGGCTGTCGCCGGTGACCAGGGCCTGGGCGCCGGTGGCGCCGGCCAGGGCGCAGGCGGTGCGCACCATCAGCCGACGCTGGGCGACCACTTGGAGGCGCCCGGCGCCCGCGACGGCCAGCTGCTTCTGGGCCTTGCCGAGGGAGACCACGTGCAGTTCGCCGGGCGGCTGGTAGCGGTTGAGCTCGCGGGCCAGGGCGTACGCCTTGTAGACCGAGGAGGGGTTGGTGTACGGCGCGCCGCTGAAGTGCACGAAGTCGCAGGCCAGTCCGCGCCGCATGGCCCGGTGCGCGGCGACCGGCGAGTCGTAGCCGCCGGACAGCAGCACCAGCGCCCGCCCGCTGGAGCCGACCGGCAGCCCGCTCAGCCCGGGGTGGCGCTCGGCGGACAGATAGGTCTCGCGGTGCTCGATCTCGACGGTCAGGGTGACGTCGGGCGCGGTCAGGTCGACCCGCAGGCCGGGGATCCGCGGCTGGAGGAACGCGCCGAGGTGGCGCTCCAGCTGGGTGGAGGTGAGGGCGAAGCCCTTGTCCCGGCGCCGGACCCGGACGGCGAAGCCGGTGGTGGCGCGTCCGGCGCAGGCGTCGCCGAGCACCGTCAGGGCGTTGGCCTCGACGGACTCCAGCGTGCTGGGCACCCGTAGGGCCGGCTCGACCGCGTTGAACCCGATCACCGTGCGGGCCCGGGCCACCAGGTCCTCGACCGGCACCTGCCCGCCGAGCACGGTGATGGTGTGCGGGGTCCGGATCCAGGTCGAGCCGCCTATCCCGCGCAGCGCGACCCGCAGGTTGTCCTCCAGCCGCTGGACGAAGCGCTGGCGGTTGCGGCCCTTGAGGACCACCTCGCCGTGTTTGAGCAGCACGCAGGGCCCGTAGGGCTCGGTGGCGCCGCGGGGCGAGGGCAGCCGTGCGCCGTCGGTCAGGTGGTCCATGCAGAAGTCCCAGTCGTCCCAGTGGTCCCGGTGTCGCTCCGAGCGGGGAGGACGGCGGCGCGCGCAGCAGCGTCCGGGGCGGCGGGCCGACGGACGGACCCGCCGGACCGGGGGTCCGTACGAGGGCCACGCGGCCCTCCCGCGGGGCCCCGGAGCGCGCACGCCGCCGTTCGGCGTGCGCACCGGTGGCAGGTCTTCGGACTCGCGGGCCGGTCCTCCCGGGGAGGACGCCTACTGGCCGTCGCTTCCCGGACCCGTTTCCCGGGCCCAGTGCGGATGACGGCGGTCGTTCCCGCTCACCGCTGCGGGGCAGTCCCGGACTGGCCGTGTGAAAGGCGTCACCGGGTTCCCTCTTGCCTCCCCGGGAGCGCGGGGCGCCCGGTGAACCACCAGCGGATCAACCCTACAGGCGGGGCGGTCCTGACTCGGCTGAGGCCTCGGGGCCGTCGGCCAGCACGGGGTAGGGCACCCGGCCGCGCCGGTCGGGGTCGACCAGCAGCCGTCCGCCCGCCGGCGGCCGGGCCCGCTGGGCGCAGTCCCGGCGTTCACAGATCCGGCAGCCCAGCCCGATCGGGGTGGCCGCGCCGGGCGCGTTCGGCGCGATGCCCTCGGCGTAGACCAGGCGGTGGGCGTGCCGCAGCTCGCAGCCGAGCGCGACGGCGAACTCGCTGCGCGGCGCGCGGTGTCCGTGGCCGCCGTGCGAGACGGTCCGGGCGATCCAGAAGTAGCGCTTGCCGTCGGGCATCTCGGCGACCTGGGTGAGGACCCGGCCGGGCGAGGAGAAGGCCTCGTAGACCGTCCACAGCGGGCAGGTGCCGCCCAGCCGGGAGAAGTGGAAGTCGGTGGCGGACTGGCGCTTGGAGATGTTCCCGGCCCGGTCGGCGCGCAGGAAGGAGAAGGGCACCCCGCGCCGGCCGGGGCGTTGCAGGGTGCTCAGCCGGTGGCAGACCGTCTCGAAGCCGACGCCGAAGCGGGCCCGGAGCAGCTCGATGTCGTAGCGGAGTTCCTCGGCGGCGGCGTGGAAGGCGGTGTACGGCATCAGCACGGCGCCGGCGAAGTAGTTGGCCAGGCCGATCCGGGCCAGGTC
This sequence comes from Kitasatospora sp. NPDC096077, assembly GCF_040303245.1. Lineage (NCBI taxonomy): Bacteria > Bacillati > Actinomycetota > Actinomycetes > Kitasatosporales > Streptomycetaceae > Kitasatospora > Kitasatospora sp. NPDC096077. The sequence goes on from NZ_JBEOSV010000033.1 coordinate 31,568, forward strand.
GACGGCCTGCGGAGAGGTGAGGTCGGGCTCGGCCGCCGCCAGCAGTGTGTCGAGCAGCGGGCGGTGCTCCAACAGGGCCAGCTGGGTGGCGAGTTGGAAGGCGCGGCGGCCGTCGGTCAGCCACGGGGAGAGGTGCAGCGCGCCGGTCGCCGGGTCGTACCGGCGCAGGTCGGCGGCCCGCCGCTGGTCCGCCTCGACCACCCGGACGCCGTGCCGCTCGGCGAGCCGGGTGGCCAGCGCGGCGGCGGTGCGGCCCGCGGTCGTGGTGGCCAGCTCCCGCGCGGTGCGCTCCGCGGCCTCGTCCAGGGCGGCGATGTGGTTGTGGTGGGCGTAGAAGAAGTCCCGGACCTCGTCGTGGGGTTCGGCCGGGCGGATGGCCCCGCCGATGGCGCCGCCACCCGGTTCGCCCAGGTCGGCGACCCGGGCGAGGGCCGCGCGGTAGCTGCGGTGCAGCGCGACCAGGGCCCGGGCCAGTTCCGGGTGGTCCCGGCTGACCTCGGCGATCTCCTCCGCGGGGACCCCGCCGCCGCAGGCCTCGTCGGCGAGCGCGGTGCGCAGATCGGTGCCGAGGCGCTCCTCCTCGGCCTCGGAGAAGAACTCCGGGTCGACCCCGAACACCTCGGAGATCCGCAGCAGCACGGCGGCGGTCAGCGGGCGCTGGCTGTGCTCGATCTGGTTGAGGTAGCTGGTCGAGATCCCCAGCTCGCGGGCCAGCTCGACCTGGTTCATGCCGTGCTCGCGGCGCAGCCGGCGGAGCTTGGCGTGGGCGTAGACCTTCCGCCCGGTGGGACGTGCCATGGGCGTGCCCTTCCCTTCCTGCCCGTTCCTGCGAAGGTACCACCGCCCCGGGTTCGCAGTATTCGCAGGAACGGGCCCGCCCTTGTGCGGAATCCGCAGGTGGGGCCACCTACCGCCAGGGAAAAGCCGGACCGCCCGGTGGCGACTCGGCTGAGTCGGCCACCGGGCGGTCCGGGGGGGTGTCGGTCGGTGCCTGCGGTCAGGCGGCGACCTTCTCGTCCTGCTCCACCGGGGCGCCGGTGGTGGCGGGGGCGTTCTCCCGGGGGGTGGGGAGCACGGCCATGATCACGGCCGAGATCACGATGGTGGCCGCCCAGGCGAGCCCGTACCGGCCGATCGGGGTGTCGGAGAACGGGCCGGCGAACCAGTCGCACTTGGTGAAGGCGAGGCCGGCCAGCAGCGCGAGCAGCCAGGACACCATCGCCTGCCAGCAGAAGCCGCCGGTGTACCAGTAGCGGCTGGTGCTGCTGGTGTCCATCAGCGCCTCGGCGTCGTAGCGCACGGCGCGCGTCCGGCGCCGGTACATGTCCACCGCGTAGACGCCGATCCAGGCCGAGAAGGAGACGGCGAGCAGGATCAGGAAGGTGATGAAGGAGCCCAGGAAGCTCTTCGCGACCAGCATCAGCAGCAGGCCGCCGACCAGCGAGATCACGGCGTTGATGCTGACCGCCATGGCGCGCGGCAGCTTGACGCCCATGGTCTGGGCGGTGAAGCCGGCCGAGTACATGGAGAGGCTGTTGATCAGCAGCATGCCGACGATCGCGGTCAGCAGGTAGGGCACGGCCAGCCAGGTCGGCAGCAGGTCGCCGAGGAAGGAGACCGGGTCCGCGGCCTGTGCCAGGCCGGGGGAGGCCACCGCCATCACGGCGCCCATCAGCACCATCGGCACCACGACCATGGCGGCGCCGGAGACCGTCACGCCGACGATCTTCTTGCCGGAGGCCTTGTGCGGCAGGTAGCGGGCGAAGTCCGGGCCGGTGGGGACCCAGCTGATGCCGCCGGCGGCGATGGTGCCGATGCCGGCGATCATCATCGCGGTGGTGCCCGCGGGCTTGGCGAAGACCTCGTTCCAGTGGATGGTCGCGACCAGGTAGCCCAGCACCAGGATGCTGAAGACGCCGAACAGGTACGTCGACCAGGTGTTGCAGACGTTCAGCGCCTTGCGGCCCATCCCGGAGACCAGGAAGGTGCAGGCGACGAAGGCGAACAGCGTGATCACGATCAGCGCGGTGTTGCTCTTGATGCCGAACAGCAGGTCGAGCACGGTCAGTACGGCGTAGGCGCCGGTGACCGCGTTGATCGTCTCCCAGCCGAACCGGGCGACCCAGAGGATCGCGCCGGGGAACAGGTTCCCGCGCACCCCGAAGGTGGCCCGCGAGAGGGTCGCGCCCGGCGCCCCGCCCCACTTCCCGGAGACCGAGAGCACACCGACCATCCCGAAGGAGACCAGCGCGGCGCACGCGGCGACGATCAGGACCTGCCAGAAGTTCAGCTGGTTGAACACGACCAGGGCCGCACCCATGGTGAGCAGCAGCACGCTGATGTTCGCCGCGACCCAGGTCGGGAAGAGCTCACGGACTCTGCCCCGGCGCTCGTGGTCGGGGACGGGTTCGATACCGCGGGTCTCTATCGCGCCGTCGGCGTTGTCGGCGGTGGACAGGTTGTCCATGAGGGTGGCTCCGTGCCTGTGAAGCAGAGAATCGGACAAAGTGGAACATTTATGGAACTCTTCGCGCGTAGCGCGGGAGTTCAGCCATCCTACGTGGTCCGTCTCCGGTTCGAGTTCGCTCCAACGGCGGGCGGGGGCGGGGTACCGGGCGACGGGCCCGGGCGGTGCGGGCCGGGCCGGGGTCGGGCCCGGTCGGGGTGGTGAGACGAGGGTCACGGCGAGGCGGCCCCGGAGGCGCGAAAATGTGCCCGAAATAACCTTATGAAATTACCGCCTCTTGGGAAAAATTCGCCCCTCGCATATCCCATTCGTCACTTCGTGCTCAATCATCACGAATTTCCAGGGAATTCCCCAGAACTCTCGACACGGTTCCACCGGCATGGGATAGTCGCTTCGAATCACCTGGTATGGAGGAGCGCACGGTGCCCGTTTCCAGGAGTTTGGTCTCGCCCGACGGGCGCAGCTGGGAAGCCGGAGAAATCACGGCCCGCGTATTCGGCACCGCCGAAATCCTCGCCCGCCGCGGCGTCGGGCCCGGCTCGCGCGTGATGATGAGCGGGGCCAATTCCCGGGAATGGGTGGTCGCGCTGCTGGCGCTCGTCCACCTGGACGCCTCGGTGGTCCTGGCCGACCACCGGGCCACCCCGGAACAGCGCTCGCAGCTCCGCACCCGGGCGCGGGTGGTGCTCGACCTCGACGACGCCGCGCTCGCCGCCGCCGTCCCGGCGCCCCGCCCCGGCCCGGCCGCGACGTCCCGCCCCGGCCCGGCCGCGACGTCCCGCCCCGGCCCGGCCGTGGCGGCCGGGCCCGAGGTCACCGGCTGGGCCCGGCGGCCGGACGCCGCGATCTCCTGGTCCTCGGGCACCACGGGCAGCCCCAAGGGCATCGTCCGCTCCGGCCGGTCGATCCTGGACAACCTCGCGCTCAGCGCGCAGCGGATGGGCTACCGGCCGGACGACGTCTTCCTGCCGCTCCTGCCGTACTCCCACCAGTACGGGCTGTCGCTGGTCCTCTGCTGGTGGCTGGGCGGCGGCACGCTGCTGGTGTACGGCCCGACCACGCGCCTGGACCGCGCGCTCGCGCTCGGCGTCGACCACGGCCTCACCGTCGTCGACGGCGCCCCGTCGACCTACTACAGCCTGCTCAACCTGCTCGACCGCCGCCCCGCCCTGGCGAACGCGCTGGAGGGCGTCCGGGCCTGGTGCGTGGGCGGCGCGCCGCTGGGCCGCACCCTGGCGGCCCGGTTCCACGCCCGCACCGGCCGGCACCTGCTCGACGGCTACGGGGCGACCGAGCTGGGGAACATCGCGCTGGCACCCCCCACCGACCCGGTCGGCTGCGGCACGCCCCTGCCCGGCGTGGTGGTCGAGGTCCACGACGAGCACGGCCGGCCGCTGCCCGCCGGCCGGCTCGGCGAACTGGTGGTCCGCAGCCACGGACTGATGACCGGCCGGCTCGGCGAGGACGGCGAACTCGTCCCGGTGCCGGACCCGGTCCACCGCACCGGCGACATCGGCCGGCTGGACGACGCCGGCCGGGTGTTCCCGATCGGGCGCAAGCACGCGGTGCACCGCGACGGCCACACCCTCTACCCCGACCACCTCGCCGAACGGGCCGAGTCGGCCGGCGCCCGCACCGAGGTGGTCGCCGTCCCCGACGCCCGCTCGGGCAGCCGGCTGGTGTTCCTGGTCGCCGACCCGGACGACCGTGAACCGGCCTACTGGAAGCGGAGGTTGCGCCCGGTGCTGGCGGGCTACGAACAGCCCGACCGGATCCTGGTGCTGCCCGCCCTGCCGCTCACCAACACCGGGAAGCCCGACCGGGTCGCGCTGGAGAGGATCGCCCGGACCTCGCTCGCCGCGGCGCACCGGACGACCGCCGAGACCACCGGGCCCGTCCCGACCGTCGACCCGGCCGGCTACCGGATCCCGTACGGCGGCCGCCTGGACGCGCTGCGCGCGGTGCGCCGCCACGTGGCCGACCACCGGGACGCGGTGCTGCGGATCCTCACCGAGACCTCGCCCCACCACACCGCCGACGCGGAGATCCGCTCCTTCCTCGCCACCCTCGACGGGGCGGAGGAGGAGATCCGGCGGGTCCGGCCCGGCCCGGTGCCCCGGACCGCGGTCTTCATGCCCTCCAACATCCCGCTGTACTCCTACGCGCTGTACATGCTGGTGGCCTCCCTCTACAGCGAGCGGATCACCTTCCGCCCCTCGTCCGAGACCGAGGACCAACTCCGGCGCCTGCACGAGCTGCTGGCCCCGGTGCACGGCCTGCCCATCGAGCTGGCCGCGCTCAGCCGGCGCAAGTTCGTGACCGGACCGGTGCGGGAGGCGGACCTGGTGGTCTTCACCGGGGACTACGCCAACGCCGAGACCGTCCGCGAAGGACTGGCGGAGGACCAGCTGTTCCTCTTCTTCGGCCACGGCATCAACCCCTTCGTGATCGCACCGGACGCCGACCTCACCCGCGCCGTGCACGACGTCACCCGGATCCGGCTGCACAACTCCGGCCAGGACTGCTTCGGCCCCGACGTGGTGTTCACCCCGAAGGGCCGCACCGAGGAGTTCGTCGACCTGCTGTCCGCCAAGCTGACCTCGCTGCGGTTCGGCGGCAATGGCGACCCGGGCGCCGACTACGGCCCGATCTGCTACGACTCGGCGCTGGTGAACTGCTCGGACTACCTGGTGCGGCACATGCGGCAGATCCGGCACGGCGGCCGGATCGACCTGCCGTCCCGCAAGGTCGAACCGACCGTGCTGCTCTGGGGGTTCGACGACAAGATCCCGCTCGACGAGATGTTCGCCCCGGTGTTCAACGTCGTCGCCTACCCCACGGCGAAGCTGCTGCGCGAACGGCTGGCCGGGCCCTACTTCAGCGAACGCGCGCTCGGCGCGATGGTGTACGGCAACGACCCGGAGACGGTCGACGTGCTGACCAGGCGCCACCGCACCTGCGTCAACCACACCCTACTCGACGCCGAGGACGGCAACCGCCCCTTCGGCGGCTTCGGGCTGCGGGCCAACTACCGCTCCCTCGGCGGCGAGCGGCACGCCGAACCGCTGCTGATGTCGCAGGCCGTGGCCCGGAGCCTGCCGGCGGCCGCCCCGGTCCAGGCGGCCGCCCCCGTCCCGGTGGGCGGGGAGTGATCGCGGTGGGCGAACGCTACCCCGACGCGTGGACCGCGGTGGTCGCCCTGCTGGTGGCGAACGGGGTCGACACCTGCTTCGGACTGCCCGGCGACGACCTGGAGCTGCTGCGCGCCCTCGACGCCGCCGGCCTGGACCTGGTGCCCTGCCGTGACCAGCGCAACGCGCTGTACATGGCCACCGGTTACGCGCTGCAGTCCGGCCGGCCCGCCGTCTGCGCCCTGGGCAAGGGCCCGGCCGTCACCCACGCGGCCACCGGACTGCTGGAGGCGCGGGAGTCCGGCGCACCCGTCCTGGTGCTCGCCGCCGGCGCGCCCGAACGCCGCCGGGGCAGCGGCGGCTTCCAGGAACTCGACCAGGTCGCCGTGACGGCACCGCTGGTGCGCTGGGCGCACCGGATCGGGCACCCCGACCGGGTGGTCCCGGCGACGGTGACCGCGCTGACCAGGGCCGTCGGACCGCCCGCCGGACCGGTGTACCTGGAACTGCCCGACGACGTCCGCACCGCCGCGGTCCGGGTCACCGGAGCGCCGCCGACACTGCCCGAACCGCTGCTCCCGGACACCGCCCCGGTGACGGCCACCGCCCCGGTGACCGCGGGACCGGCCCTGGCGGCGATCCGGGCGAGCCGGCGCCCGGTCCTGCTGGTGGGCGGCGGCATGCGGCACCGCAACGCCGGCGGCGCGGTCGAGCGGCTCGCCGAACGCCTCGGCGCGGCGCTGTTCAGCACCGCCTCCGGCCGCGGCGCCGTCGACGAGCACCACCCGCGGTTCTGCGGCCTGGCCGGCCTCTACGCCGCGGCCCCGGCCCGCGCGCTGTGGTCCGCCTGCGACCTGGTGGTCTCGCTCGCCGGGCGGCTGGAGGAGACCGTCGCCGAGGGCGGCACGGCGTGGCCCCCGTTCCCGGTGGTGCAGGTCAACCAGGACCCGGCCGGGCTGTCCGCCGAGTTCCCGGGCCCGCGGGTGCTCGGCGACGCCCGGCACGCCGTCCTCGGCTGGACGCGGGCGCTGGAGCAGGACGGCGGGGCCGACCGCGCGGCGGCCACCGCGCCGTGGGCGGACCGGATCGCCGACACCCGCGCCGCCCTGGCGGCCGAGGTGGCGGCCGAACTGGCCCGCGCGGCGGCCCTCCCGGAGATCCGGATCGCCGAACTGCTGGCCGCGCTCGACGCCACCGCCGGCGAGCGCCACGTGCTGGTCCAGGAGAACGGGCTGCAGGACATGTGGTCCTACGGCTTCCCCTTCCACGTCGGCGGCGGGTCCGTGGTGCCGTCCGAGCAGACCCCGCTGGGCTTCGGCGCGGCCGCCGCCCTCGGGGTCAAACGGGCCGCCCCCGACCACGAGGTCACCGCGTTCATCGGGGACGGCGCCTTCCTCGCGGCCCGCGCGGACATCGCCGCCACCGCCCCCGCGCACGGCGGCGTGCTCTACCTGGTGCTGTGCAACGGCGGCTACGGCTGGCTGGACGCCCGACGCGCCCGCCTCGGCCTGGACGCCCGCCGCCACCCCTTCACCCGCGCGGGCGCGCCGCCGCCCGCCGTGGACGGGCCGGACCTGCACTGCCGGGTGCTGCGCGACAAGGCGGCGCTGACCGCGGAACTCCGGTCCGCGCGACGCCACTGCGCCCGTGGCGGCACCGCCGTGCTCATGGTGCCGGTTGCCCCCGACGACCTCCTCCCGGCCGTCCGCGACGCCGAGGCGGTGCCGCAATGACGGACCCGACGCAGCGCGCCGCCACCGGTCCCGGCCGGGACCGGCGCCGGGTGGTGGTCACCGGCTACGGGGCCGTCACGCCGCTCGGCCACACCGTCGAGGAGACCTGGACGGCGCTGCTCGCCGGGCGCAGCGGCATCGCCACCGTGGCCGCGATCGACGTGACCGGCCTCGGCGTCCGGATCGGCGGCCAGGTGCGCGGCTTCACCCCCGGCCGCTACATGCCGCCGAGAGTCAGCCGCCGCGCCGACCCGTACGCCCAGTACGCCCTGGCCGCCGCCCTGGAGGCCTGCGCACAGGCCGGGCTGGTCGTCGACGAGCGGCTGGCGCCGCGGGTCGCCGTGGTCGTCGGCAGCGGCTACGGCCCGGTCGGCTCGATCTACCGCGCCGCCGACCGCCTGCGCGACCGGGGACCACGCGGCATCAGCCCGTTCACCCAGGTCACCACCGCGATGGACAGCGCCGCCTGCGAGATCGCCATGCGCGTCGGCGCCCAGGGGCCCAGCCGCGCCCAGAGCACGGCCTGCGCCAGCGGCGCCGACGCGGTGGGCGCGGGGATGCGCATGATCGGCCACGGGGAGGCCGACGTCGTCCTGGCCGGCGGCGCGGACGCCTGCGTCACCGCGGTCGACCTCGCGGGCAGCGGCAACGCCCGGGCGCTGTCCGGCCGCAACGACGACCCGACCGCCGCCTGCCGGCCCTTCGACGCGCACCGCGACGGGTTCGTGATGAGCGAGGGAGCCGCCGTCCTGGTGCTGGAGGCCGCCGAGACGGCCGAGCGGCGGGGCGCGACCGCCCTGGCCGAACTCGCAGGCTACGGCGCCAGCTCCGACGCCCACCACTGGACCGCCCCGCACCCGGAGGGCCGCGGCGGGTGCCTCGCCGTCGAGGCGGCGCTGCGCGACGCCGGCGTCACGGCCGCCCAGGTGGACTACGTCAACGCCCACGGCACCGGGACGCTGCTGAACGACGCCACCGAAGTGGCCGTGCTGCGACGGGTGTTGGGCGAGCGGGTGACCCGGATCCCGGTCAGCTCCACCAAGTCGATGACCGGTCACATGATCGGCGCCGCCGGAGCCGTCGAGCTGGTGGTGTCGATCCAGGCGCTGCGCACCGGGGACGTCCCGCCGACCGTCAACTGCGACGAACCGATCGACCCCGACATCAACTTCGTGCCGCACCGGACGCAGCACCACGAGGGGCTGCGGACCGCGCTCAGCACCTCCTTCGGGTTCGGCGGCCACAACGCCGCCCTCGTGGTCCGAGCGGTCTGAGGGCCCGGCCGTGAACCACCGCGCGGAACCGCCGAGCCCCGCCACCGTCGTCCGCAGCGGGCCGCTGAGCTGGGTCCAGGAGTGGCACTGGTTCGAGCGCACCCTGCCCCCGGCCCGGCGGGTGAACCCGACACCGCTCGCCGACCACTGCCACGTCCCGCCGCCGGCGACCGTCGCCGACGTCCACGCGGCGCTCGCCGCCCTGACCGCCCGCCACGAGGCGCTGCGCAGCACGGTCGACCCGTGCCGCCCGGTCCAGTTCGTCCACCGCCCGGACTGGGCCCCGCTGCCGGTCGACCACCTCGACGTCCCCGTCGTCGACGCCGCCGTCCTGGCGGCCGCCACCGCGGCCCTGGCCGCCCGCCCGATCGACCCCGAGCAGTCGCCGCCCTGGCGGGCCCGGGTGCTGCTGGCGGCGGGGCGGCCGCGCGCGGTGCTGCTGGCGGTCCACCACGTGCTGATCGACGGGTGGGGGCTGGCGGTCCTGCTGGACCAGCTGCACACCGAACTGCGCGCTGGTGCAGTGAAGTCGAGGTCCGCTCCGGCGCCCGTGCAGCCGCTCGACGCGCTCGCCGCCCAGCGCCCGGAACGCGCCCGCGCGGCCGAGCGGGAGTGGCTCCGGGGGCTCGCCGGCAACCCGACCGGTGTGCTGGCGCCGTTCGGCGGCACGGACGACGGAGCCGGGCGCCACCGTCTCCAGTACCGCTCGGTGGCGGCGTACCGCGACCTCGACCGGGTGGCCCGGCGGCACCGGGTCAGCCCGGAGACCGTCGTGCTCGCGGCGCTGGCCCACGACGTCGCCGCCCGCACCGGCGAACACCGCTTCCTGGCCTCGGTGGTGGTCTCCAACCGGGCCCGGGCCGCGCTGCGGACCGGCATCGGCGTGCGGGCCCTGACCGTCCCGGTCCAGCTCGACCTGCGCCCGGGCGCGGGCTTCGGCGAGCTGGTCGCCTCGGTCGCCGCCGCCTCGGCCGCGGCCTACCGGCACGGTCAGTGGCGACCCGCCGAACTGGTGGCCGCCCAGGCCCGGTTGGACCGCCGCCGGGGGATCCTGACGGTGCCCGCGATCGAGTACAACTGCTACTCGTGGCCGCGCGGCTACCTGGTCCCCGGGGCGGGCGCCGCGCCGGACGGGTCGGTCGGCTGGATCGGCGGCGCGCCGGACGAGCCCTGCGACACGCTCTACGTCGACCTCGCCCTGGACGGGGAGGCCGTCACCCTCGACGTCACCGTCGGGGACCACCTGCTCGACGCCGAGCAGGCGGTGGCGCTGCCGGTCCGGCTCTGCGGCCTGCTGCGCGCGCTCGCCGACGGCGCCGAACGCCCGGTGCCGGCCCGCCCGTTCACGCCGCCCGCGGCCGGCTGGTGGCGCGCCCCGCAGGGGTGGGTCCGCCCGGCGGCGGTCGAGGAGGTGCTGCGCGGACATCCCGGGGTGCTCGACGCGACGGTGGCGCCCGGCTCGGACGCCGGGGAACCGGGCCTCGTCGCCCGGGTCCGCACCGCCCCCGAGGTCACCGCCGAGGACCTGCACCGCCACGTCCTGGACCACCTCGGCGACGCCCCCGGCCTCGCGGCCCCGGAGCGCTACCTGCTGTCCCCGGCCGGTCCGTCCGGCTCTTCCGCTACCCGCCGCACGGACCGGCCGCGGCTGCCGGCCCGCCCGCCCGGGACGGCCGCCGAACGGGCGCTGGCCGCCGCCGTCGCCGCGGTCTCCCCCCGAGGCCCCGACGCGGTGGACCTGAACCGCTGCCTCGCCGACCACCGGATCACCCTGGTCGCCGTCCCCCGCCTGCTGGCGCTGCTGCGCCGGTCCGGTTTCACCGGCCCCGCACCGGACGAACTGGCCGGAACGGCCTCGCTCGGCCACCTCGCCGCCGCCCTGGAGCCCCTGCCGCCCTCGCCGCCCCTGCCGTCCCGTGCCCCCAGCGGAGGAGAACCCCCACCATGACCGCCTCCCGCAGCGCCGACCCGTCCACGGACCGGCTGGCCCCGTGGGCCTTCGCCGCCTTCGTCGAGGCGAACACCCACGACACCGCGTACCGCCCGCCGGTGGTGGACGGCCCGGTCGGGCCGACCATCCACCGCAACGGCCGCGAGCTGGTGAACTTCGCCAGCATCAGCTTCCTCGACCTGGAGCGCCACCTCCCGGTCCGGGGCCACTTCGCCGAGGGCGCGCGCACCCACGGCCTGAGCACCAGCGGCTCCCGGATGACCCAGGGGATCTGCCGCCCGCACCGGGTGCTGGAGGAGACGATCGCCCGCCACACCGGCAAGGAGCGGGCCATCAGCTTCGCCACCGGCCTGCTCGCCAACATCGGCTTCGTGCACGCCATGAGCAGCTCCGCGCACTTCGACACCGGGATCGAGGTGCGCAACCACGACACCGTCTTCGTGGTCGACCGGGACGTCCACTGGAGCATCTGGAAGGGCCTCCAGGGCCTCGCCTACGGCCGTCACGTGCACGCCTTCCAGCACAACGACGTCGCCGACCTCGCCCGGATCCTGGACCGGGTGCGCAGCGGCGGCCGGGGCCGGAAGACCGTGGTGATCGCCGAGAGCATCTACTCGGCCGACGGCACCATGGGCCCGATCGTGGAGATCCTCGACGAGTGCGACCGGCACGGCGCGGTCAGCATGATCGACGACGCGAACGGCTTCATGGTCTACGGACCGGAGCACCGCCCCTACGCCCGGGAGGCGGCCGCGATCCGGGAGCGCGCCGACTTCGTCATGGTGTCGCTGTCGAAGGCCGTGGGCCTGGAGGGCGGCGCGATCGCCGGCCCGGCCCCGGCCATCGACGCCTTCGAACTGCTCTCCGGCACCTCGATGTTCACGGCCGCCATCCAGCCGCCGACCGCCCACGCCGCCGAACGCACCATCGCCGCGCTCGCCGACGACCCCCGGATCGTCGACGGCTACCTCGCCCACGCCGCCCGCCTGCGCCGCCGGATGCACGAAGCCGGCACGCCGACCACGCCGACCGACTCCTACATGCTCTCGGTGCCGGTCGGCAGCGACGCCGCCGCCCTGCAGATGCGGGAGTGGTTCGTCGGGGACGGCTACCTGGTGCCCGTCTTCTCCTACCCGGCCGTCCCGCGCAACCAGGCGCTGCTGCGCCTGTTCCCGCACGAGGGGCACACCGAGGCGCAGTTGGACGGCTTCCTGGACACCCTCCTCGACTACCGGCGGCGGCTCGCGGTCTGACACCCCGCACCCCGCCGCGGCCACCGAGGCCCACCGCACCCACCGCCGATCGACGGACACGCCCCGAGAGGGAGGAACCCGTGGTGAACAACGAACCCGCACCGAGCAGCACCGACATCCTCGACGCCATCGCCGAGATCGTCGAGGAGGTGATCGGTGTCGACGCGGCCGAGGTGAGCGCCGAGACCTCCTTCACCGAGGACCTCGACGTCGACTCGCTGGCCATGATGGAGATCGCCGTGGCGGTCGAGGACAGGTTCGAGGTGAAGATCCCCGACGACCGGGTCCGGGAGCTGCGGACGGTCGGCGACGCGGTGAACTTCATCGTCGACCACCGGTGACCGGTGATCGGGGACCAGTGACTGGGGACCGCGGATGAGCGTTCTGGACCGCTTCCGGCTGGACGGGCGTGTCGCGGTGATCACCGGCGCCTCCTCCGGCCTGGGGGTCGCCTTCGCCGTCGCGCTGGCCGAGGCGGGCGCCGACCTCGTGCTCGGGGCGCGGCGCGCCGAGCGGCTGGCGGCCGTGCGCGCGGCCGTCGAACGGCTCGGCCGCCGGGCCGTCGCCGTGCGGACCGACGTCACCAGACCGGAGGACTGCCGCGCCCTGGTCGACGCGGCCGTGCAGGACTTCGGGCGGGTGGACATCCTGGTCAACAACGCCGGGATCAGCGGCGAACGACCCGCGACGGAGGAGACGCCGGAGCAGTTCCGCGAGGTGGTCGACGTCAATCTGAACGGCTGCTACTGGATGGCCCAGGCGGCGGCGCCGGTGATGCCGCCGGGCGGCGCCATCGTCAATGTGTCGAGCATCCTGGCGCTGGTCACGGGCGGACTGCCGCAGGCCGCCTACTCCGCGTCGAAGGCCGGGCTGCTCGGCCTCACCCGCGACCTCGCCCAGCAGTGGACCCCCGGCCGGGGCATCCGGGTGAACGCCCTCGCGCCGGGCCTGTTCGCCTCCCCGATGACCGACGGCTACGCCGACGGCTATCTGGAGGCGATACTGCCGAGGGTGCTCCCGGGCCGGATCGGGCGGCCCGAGGAACTCGCCGCGGCGCTGGTCTTCCTGGTCTCCGACGCGGCCTCCTACATCACCGGCAGCACCCTGACGGTCGACGGCGGCACCCACATCGCCTAGGACGCCCGGTTCGATCCGCGCACGGAGGTGTTCATGGAGTCGACCGGCACCGTTGGGCGACCCGGCGACGGTGCCCGTCCCGAGCCGCTCGGGGACCCCCGGCTGCGCCGGCTGATCGTCGGTCAGGCGCTGGCGGCCGTGGTCGACGCGCTGTTCATCGTCTGGCTCACCCTCTACGTGCTGAAGCTGGCGGACCCCGGCCTCGCCACCGGGCTGGTCCTGGTGGCCGTGGCGCTGCCGCGGGCGGTGCTGCTGCCCCCGGCGGGCGTGCTGGTCGACCGCCTCGGCCCGGCCCGGGTGGTGGCCGTCGCCGCCTGGCTGCGGGTCGCCGTCCTGCTCTCGCTCGGCGTCCTGGTCGCCTTCGCCGCCCCCTCGTTGACGACGGTCGCGGTGCTCGGCGGCCTGCTCGGTGCCGCCGACGCGGCGTACTTCCCGGCGGCCCTGGCACTGCTGCCCGCCGTGGTGCCGACCGCGAAGCTGGCCCGGGTCAACGGGCTGGTGCAGGGCGCGGAGTCGGTGGGTGATCTGGTCGGCCCGGCGGTGGCGGCCGGTTGCATCGCCGCGGTCGGGTTCACCGCGACGCTCGGCGGGATCACGGCGCTGGCCGCGGCGGCGGCCGTCGCCCTCGGCACCCTCGTCCGCGCGGTGCGGCGCTCCGGGGAGTCCACCGCCGAGGGGGCGTCGCCCGGCAGCGTCCGCGCCCTCGGCGCGGGCCGGGGGTACGCCGGGCGGGACCCACCGGTGCGGGGCATGCTGGCGGCCGTCGGCCTGATCAACATCGCGGTGGTGGGTCCCGTGCTGGTGGGCGGCGCGGTGCTGGCCGAGCAACGCCTCGGCGGCGCCGGGTCGTTGGGCGTCCTGCTGTCCGGGTTCGGCGCCGGTGCGCTGGCCGGTTCGCTGGCGGCCGGGTGGCGGCCGCCGGCCCGGCGGGGGCGGACGGTGGTCGGCGGGGTCGCGGCGATCGGCGCGGGCACGGCCGGACTCGCCGCCGTCACCCAGGTCGCCGCCGCGACGGCGGTGGTCTCGCTGATCGGCCTCGGCTCCGGCTTCCTCGGCGTGGTCGTGGTGGCCACCCTCCAGGAGCGCGTCCCCGAGCGGCTGTTGGGCCGGGTGCTCAGCCTCCTGGTGCTGGCCACGGTCGCCTTCGACCCGTTCTCCTACGTGCTCGCCGGCGCCCTGCTCCCGTACGGCACCACACCGCTCTTCCTGCTCTGCGGCACCGCCGTGCTGGCCTGCGCCGCCCTGCTCGCCACCAGCCCGGCGATCCGCTCCCTGCGCTGAGCCGCGCGGCCGGGGCCCGGCGCCTTCGGCCCCGGCGGGCCGCTGCTCAGGCCTCGGGGGCCGCCAACGCGCCGCGCGCCGCGAGGAGTTCGCGGAGGCGGTGGTGCGGGAGCGCGGGGGAGCGGTGGCCGTCGCGGCCGGTCGTCTCCTCGGCGGTGACCAGGGCGTTCAGCACGGCCTCCTCGACGGCCTGGACGACGGCCTCGTAGAAGGGGTCGATCCGGCCCCAGGGGACGAAGCGCAGGGTCTCGTAGTCGGAGTCGCGGGGCTCGCCCTGGGGGAAGGAGCTGCCCAGTGCGCCGGCGTTGGCGGTGGAGAAGGCGAGGAAGACGTCGCCGGAGAAGTGGCCGCCGCTGGTGCCGGTACGGGCCAGGCCCAGCGGGACCCGGCGGGCCAGGGCCTTGCACTGGCCGGGCAGCAGCGGCGCGTCCGTGCCGATCACGACGATCACCGAGCCGGCCCCGCCGGGGGCGAACCAGTCGGTGTCCTCCATCGGGTTGTCGGCCCGCAGTTCCCGCCCCACCGGGACGCCGGCGACGACGAGTTCGCGCCGGTCGCCGAAGTTGGCCTGGACGAAGGCGCCCACGGTGTAGTCGGCGGAGCCGTACCGGACGACGCGGCTGGCGGTGCCGGAACCGCCCTTGAAGCCGTAGCAGTTCATTCCGGTGCCGCCGCCGACGCAGCCCTCCTCGACCGGCCCGCCCGCCGCCGACTCGATCGCCGCGATCGCGTGCTCGGTGCGGACGTGCGGGCCGTTGATGTCGTTGAGGTAGCCGTCCCAGGTCTCGGCGACCACCGGCAGCAGCCACTGCCGGGCGAGGTCGGGCCGGTGGGCGGCGGTCCAGTCGACGACGCCCCGGTGGACGGTGCCGACGGCGTGGGTGTTGGTCACCATGACCGGGCCGTTGAGCGCGCCGGTCTCCTCGATCCAGGTCGTCCCGGTCATCTCGCCGTTGCCGTTCAGCGCGTACCAGCCGGCCGCGCAGGGCGTGCCCACGCCCTCGCGGCCGCGCGGGAGCAGCGCGGTGACGCCGGTGCGGACGTGTTCGCCCTCGACCAGCGTGGTGTAGCCGATCTGGACGCCGGGCACGTCGGTCAGGGCGTTGGCGGGTCCGGGGGTGCCGTCCAGGGCCAGGCCGAGCGCGCGGGCCCGGGGCCGTCCGGACGGGGTGGAGAGTGACGCGGTGGTGAACACGGTCGGGTGAGCCTTCCTGACGGGGGCGCGGGACGCGGGGGTGGGGGCGCGGAGGGTGGGAGGTCAGTCCACCGGCCGGTCGGGGCGCAGGTCCGGGCAGCCGGTCGCGCTCCGGGCGTAGCCGAGCAGCAGGTCCAGCGAACGCCCGGGCGTGAGCGAGGAGTTGCGCGAGATGATGTGCAGGCCGTAGCCGTCCTCCAGGACGACCAGGTTGGCGGCGAGGTCGAGGGCCGGTGCGGTGAGCTCGAAGTGGCCCTGGGCCCGGCCGATCTCCAGGATGCCCGCGTAGAGGGCGACCTGGCGGTCGTACAGGCTCTGCGCCAGCGTGGAGTAGACCGGGTCGCCGTGCGTGGCCGAGCTGAATTCGTAGAGCACCAGCGCGAGTTCGTCCTCCGGGCCGTCCGGGAGGCCGAGCCGGGCGCAGGCCACGAGCTTGTCGCGGGCGTCCGGCAGCCGGGCGGCGACGGCGCTGCGGTCGGTGAAGAAGCGGTCGGCGGCGCGTCGGTAGACCTGCTGGAGCAGTTCGCCGAGGTCGCTGAAGTAGTAGTTGACCGACCCCCGGGCGACGCCGGCGGCGTCCGCGATGTCGGCGACCCGCAGCTGTGCCAGGCCGTGCCGTCCGACCGCCTCGGTGGCCGCGAGCACCAGCTGCTCGCGGCGGGCGGTCTGGTTCTTCGCTCGGGCCATCACGATTCCTTGTCGCTGACGTCAGATCATGTCCTAGCTCTTGACGTCGAAGTATCCCAGAATTTTGACTTCTGTGCCAAAGAACTCCGATGACGTTTCAGCGACTCAGGAGGACCCGATGGCCGATCCCCCCGCCGCCCGCCCCGCCACCGCCGACGCGAACCCCGCCGGTCCGGGCGCCCCACCGGCCGGCTACGCCCAGGAACTCTCCCGCTCGCTCAGCCTGCGTGAGAACATGCTGATCACCCTCTCCTCGGTGACCCCGGCCTCCAGCGTCTTCATCGTGGTGCCCACGGTGATCCAGCGCCTCGGCGGAGCGGCGGCCGTGGCCTTCGCCCTCGCGGCGGCGGTCGGCGTGCTGATGGCCCTCTGCTACGCGGAGCTGTCCAGCGCCTTCCCGATCACCGGGGGCGAGTACGCCTTCGCGGCGCGCACCCTCGGCCGGTCCACCGGGTTCGCCCTGTTCGCGCTCAGCCTGCTCGGCGGCGTGCTGGTCACCGCCGTCATCGCCCTCGGCACCGGCAGCTACCTGGGCGTGGTCTGGAGCGCCCTGGACGGCAAGGGGGCCGGGCTGGCGGTGATCGTGCTGTCCTCGCTGGTCGCGGTGCTCAACATCCGCACCAACGCCTGGGTGACCGGCGTCTTCCTGCTCCTGGAGCTCGCCGCGGTCGCGGTGCTGGCCGTGCTCGGCCTGGTCCACGTCGAGCAGCCGCTCTCGGTGCTGTGGACCCCGCACGCGCTCGGCGGGGCCGACGGCAACGTCCTGGTCGGGGCCTCCTGGGGGCTGGTCGCCTCGGCCACGGCGACCGCCGTGTTCGCCTACAACGGCTACGGCACCGCGGTGTACTTCGCGGAGGAGACCAGGCGGGCGTCCTCGATCGGCCGGGTGGTGCTCTGGTCGCTCGGGATCACCGTCGTCGCCGAGTGCCTGCCGCTGGTCGCGGTGCTGCTCGGCACGCCGAGCATGGGCGGACTGATGTCGGCCGCCTCGCCGATGAACTACTTCCTGCTGGAACGGGCCGGCTCCGCCGTCAACACGGCGGTCAGCCTGGGCATCGCCGTCGCCGTCGTCAACGCGGTCATCGCGATCATGTTGCAGAGCGGGCGGCTGCTCTACTCCTCGGCCCGCGACCGGGCCTGGCCCGACGCCGTGGGCGGCCCGCTCTCCGCCGTCCACCCCCGGCTGCGCACGCCCCTCGTGGCCACGCTGACCATGGGTCTGGCCACGCTGCTGGTCGGCTGGCTGGTCTCGCTCGACACGCTGATCCTGGCCACCGGCTCGACCCTGGTGGTGGTCTACGTCCTGGTCGCGCTGTCGGCGCTGTTCGGGCGGATCCGGGGCGCCACCGCCACCGCCCCCTACCGGATGCGCGGCTGGCCGTACGTCCCGCTGGGCGTCGTCGCGGTCATGCTCTACGTCGGCTACGAGTCGGTGCGGGCGGACTGGCGCCCGATCACCATCGCGGTCGGGATGCTGGCCGCCGGCTACGCCTACTACTACGCCTACCTCCACCCCCGGCGGGCCGACCGCTGGACCATGCCCGCCCCGGTCCGGGAGGAGGACGGGGCCTGAGCGGGCGCGCCCCGGCCCCCGCCCCCGGCACGGGGGTCGGAGGCCGGGGCCGGGAGCGGTCGGACAGGGGGCGGTCAGAGGTGGTAGGCGTACTCGGTGAACTCCCAGTCGGTGATGTGGCGTCGGAAGCGCCGCAGTTCGTCGCGCTTGTAGCCGACGAAGGCGGCGGTGAAGTCCGCGCCGAGCAGCCCGGTGAGTTCGGTGTCGGCCGCCAGGGCGTCGAGCGAGGCGTCGAGGGTCATCGGCAGCACGGGGGACCTGGCGGTGTCGTAGCCGTACCCCTCCAGCGGCGCGGGGGGCTCGGCGGCGGCGCGGATCCCGAGCAGGGCCGCCGCGAGGGTGGCCGCGACCGCCAGGTAGGGGTTGGCGCCGGCGTCGCCGAGGCGCAGCTCCAGACGGGAGCCCGCGCCGCGCTCCGGCGGGATCCGCACCATCGCGCTGCGGTTGTCCAGGCCCCAGTCGACCAGCCAGGGGGCGAGGGTGTCGGGGCCGAAGCGCTTGTAGGAGTTGACGGTCGGGTTGAGCAGCGAGGCGAGCGCCGGGGCGTGCGCCAGGAGGCCGGCGACGGCGTGCCGGGCGGTGCCGGAGAGCCCGTGCCGGTCGGCGGGGTCGTCGAAGGCGTTGGCCCCCGAGTCGTCCAGGGCCGAGAAGTGGAGGTGGAAGCCGGAGCCGCCCTCGCTGCCGAAGGGCTTGGCCATGAAGGTGGCGAGCCGTCCCTCGGCGCGGGCCAACTCCTTGACGGCGGCCTTGAACCGGAAGGCGCGGTCGGCGGCGTCCAGCGCCCCGGAGTGGGTGAGGTTGATCTCGAACTGGCCGCTGCCGAACTCGTGGTTGCCCGCGGTGACCCCGAGGCCGAGGTCGCGCAGCTGGCGCAGGGTCCGCAGCAGGTGGCGGTCCGGGTCGCCGCGCAGGCCCGCGCTGTAGACGTTGCCGGGCGCCGGGGCGTAGGGCTGCCAGCCGGTCGGCGCCTGCGGGGCCGGGTCGCACAGGTAGTACTCCAGCTCCGGGCCGACCACCGGGCGCAGCCCCAGGGCCGACCAGTGGCCGAGTACGGAGCGCAGCAGGTCGCGGGGTGACTCGGGGGCGGGCCGGCCGGTGGCCGGGTCGACGCTGTCGCCCAGGCACCAGGCCACGCCCGGCTCCCAGGGCAGCGGGGTGAGGGTGTCGAGGTCGGGCCGGACGACCACGTCGGGGAGTCCGGCGTCGAGGCCGCCGGCCATGTCGACCACGTCGCCCTGGGGGCTGGTGTGGTAGACGGCGCGGCAGAAGGCGAGGCCGTGGTCGCAGGCGGACGGCAGGTGCTCCAGCAGGACGTCGCGGGCCCGGTCGACGCCGATGAGGTCCGGGTAGATCACCCGGACGACGTCGACGCCCTGGGCGGTGAGCCGGTCCATCCGGGTCCGGATCCGGGGGGTCTCTTGAGCGCTCACCGGCGGGCTCCTCATCAGGGGGTTCCCGGGCGTCGGGGCCCGGAGGAGGGTGGGGGAGGGGTGGCGGACGAGGGTCGGCGCGGGGCCGGTCGGTCCTCTCGTTTGGTTCCAAACCATAGGGATCGGCCCATCGCCTGACAAGGGGGATCCGGGAATCCCCGTCCCTGCCAAGGGGATTGACCGACCGGGGGCGACTGCCTATGTTGTTTGGAGTCAAACGACAGTCGTCGTGTCGCCCCGCCCGTATCTCCCTCGCCCACACCCTCCCCGGGCGACCCCCGAGAACCGAGGAGCAACGCCCATGCCCGGCCTCCGCGGCTACTTCCACCCCAAGACCGCCACCGGCGAGTCCTCGCTGATCCCCGCGCCGCCGTGGCACTACTCCGGGGACCTGATCACCGTCGAGTACCGCACCGACCCCGCCCGGGTCCGCGAACTGCTCCCCGAGCCGCTGGAACTCGCCGAGGAGGACCCCGGCGCGGTCGCGCTGATCTGGGCGGACTGGCAGTCCTGCTCCGCCTCCGGACGGGAACTGCTGGACCCGGTGCGCTCCCAGTACAAGGAGGCCTTCGCGGTGGTGCGCTGCTCCTACCGCGGCCGCACCTACTCGCGCTGCGTCCACATCTGGGTGGACAAGGACTTCGCCATCGCCCGCGGCCTGCACCAGGGCTACCCGAAGAAGCTCGGCTCGATCCAGATGACCCGGCCGCACCCGTACGGACCGGCCCCCCGGATCGAGGCCGGCGCCCGGTTCGGTGCCACCCTGGCCGCGGCCGACCGGCGGCTCGCCCAGGCCGTGGTGACGCTCCGGGAGCCGGCCGGGACCAACGGCTTCGTCAACGCGCACCCGATGGCCCACCACCGCTGGCTGCCCTCGATCGAGAAGGGCGGCGGCCTGGCCCTGGACGAACTGATCGAGACCGGCGCCGCCTCCTTCGAGGCCGGGCAGTCATGGGCGGCCGACGCCGAGTTGGAGCTCTTCGAGGCCCCCACCGAGGAACTGGCCCGGCTGGAGATCCGCGAGCCGATCGGCGCCTACTACCGCCAGGTCGGCGTGGTCTGGGACGGCGGCAGGGTGCTGGAGACCGGCACCTCCGGGGCTTCGTAGGGCCCGTCTGCGAACTCCCGTCCGCGAACACCCGTCCGCCGCACCCGGCTTGCCGCGCCCCGCGTCCCGCCCGCCGCGCGACCGCCAGCACCGAACACCCGTCACCACCGAACACCCGTCACCACCGAACACCCGCCACCCCTCTGGAGCACCGGACATGCCCGAACAACCCCGCACCGCAGCGGTGACCGCCGTCGTCGCCGGAGTCCCCGTGGACACCCGGCACTGGATCGGCGGCCGCCGGGTCGCCTCCGCCGGGACCTTCACCGACCGTTCGCCGATCGACGGCCGCGCCCTCGCCGAGGTGTCGCGCGGCGGCGCCGCCGAGGCCGGAGCCGCGGTGGCCGCCGCCGCGGCCGCCTTCCCCGGCTGGGCCGCCACCCCGCGCGCCGAGCGCGCCCGGCTGCTGCACGCCGTCGCCGACGGCGTGCAGCGGCGCCTGGAGGAACTCGCCCAGGTCGAGACCGCCGACAACGGCGCCCTGCTGCGCTCGCACCGCCGCGGCGTGATGCCCCGGGTCGCGCACAACTTCCGCTTCTTCGCCGACCGGCTGCTGACGCTCGACCACGAGGACTTCGAGACGCGCGGCCACACCAACCACGTCAGCTGGGACCCGGCCGGCCCCTGCGTGCTGATCACCCCGTGGAACGCCCCGCTGATGCTGGCCAGTTGGAAGGTCGCCCCGGCCCTGGCGGCCGGCAACACGGTGGTCCTCAAGCCGGCCGAGTGGTCACCGCTGACCGCCTCGCTGCTGGCGGACATCGCGGCGGAGGCGGGCCTGCCGGACGGTGTCCTCAACGTGGTCCAGGGCCTCGGCGACGAAGCCGGCGCCGCCCTGGTCTCCCACCCCGACGTCCGCCGGATCAGCTTCACCGGCTCGGTCCCCACCGCCCGGCGCATCGCCGGGGCCGCCGCCGCCAACCTCACCCCGGTCAGCCTGGAACTGGGCGGCAAGTCCCCGCTGCTGGTCTTCGCCGACGCCGACCTCGACCTGGCCGTCGACCTGGCCGTCGAGCAGTACGACAACGCCGGGCAGGTCTGCCTGGCCGGCACCCGGCTGCTGGTGGAGTCCTCGATCGCCGAGGAGTTCCTCCGCCGGTTCGCCGTCCGGGCCGCCGCCCTCACCCCGGGCGACCCGCGCGACGAGGCCACCGACCTCGGCCCCACCGTCCACCGGCGCCAACTCGACCGGATCGACGGCTTCGTCCGCCGCGCCCTCGACGCCGGCGCCCGGGCCGTGGTCGGCGGCGGACCCGACGAGGACCTCGGCGGCCTCCACTACCGCCCGACCCTGCTGACCGACGTGGCGCAGGACAGCGAGATCGTCCAGGAGGAGGTCTTCGGACCGGTCCTCACCCTGCAGACCTTCGACACCGAGGACGAGGCGGTGGAGCTGGCGAACGGCACCCGGTTCGGCCTCGCCGCCGTCCTGGCCACGGGGGACCAGGAGCGCGCCGACCGGGTGACCGCCCGGCTGGTGGCCGGCACGGTCTGGGTGAACTGCTTCTTCGTCCGCGACCTCCGGGCGCCGTTCGGCGGTTCCCGCCACTCCGGCATCGGCCGGGAGGGCGGCAGTTGGAGCTTCGACTTCTACTGCGACCTCAAGAACACCGTCACCGCCCCGAAGGGCGGGCCCGGCCATGGGTGAGGTCGTCGGCGCCGGACTGCTGGCGCACGTCCCCACCATCGTGCTGCCGGAGGAGACCCGCCGGGCGCTCAACGGCGGCCGGGAGGTCACCCTCGTCACCGGGCTGCGGCAGCTCCGCGAGGAGGTCTTCGAGACCCTCGACTACGACACCGTCGTGGTGCTGGACTCGCACTGGGCGACCACGGTGGAGTTCGTGGTCGCCGCGCAGGACCGCCGGGCCGGGCTGTTCACCTCGGAGGAACTGCCGCGCGGGATGTGCCGGATGCCCTACGACTACCCCGGCGATCCCGAACTCGCCCGGAACATCGCCTCGTTCGCGGAACGCAACGGCACCTGGATCACCGCGATCGACGACGTCTACCTGCCGGTCTACTACGCCACCGTCAACCTGTGGAAGTACCTCGGCGAGGGCCTGCCCGACAAGCGCTGGGTGACCATCGGGGTCTGCCAGACCGGCGACCTGGAGGACCACCTGCGCCTGGGCCGGGCGCTGGCCGAGGGCATCGCCGCCACCGACCGCAAGGTGCTGCTGATCGCCTCCGGCGCGCTGTCGCACACCTTCTGGCCGCTGCGGGAACTGCGCGACCACGAGTCCAGCGACCCCGCGCACGTCTTCACCCCGCAGGCCCGGGCGGCCGACCTGGAACGGATCGCCTGGTTCCGACAGGGCCGGCACGACCGGGTGCTGGAGACCATGCCGGAGTTCCGGCGGTACCGGCCCGAGGCCCGGTTCTCGCACTACCTGATGATGATCGGCGCGCTGGGCGAGGAGCGCTGCACCGCACCCGCCCGCCAGTACGGCGAGTACGAGAACGCCATCGGCACCGGGCAGGTCCTGCTCTGGTTCGACCGCCCCGACGCCGGCTGGACCGGCACCGCCGCCGCGTCCGCCGTCTCCACGGGCGGTCCCACCGCCCGCACCACCCCCACCGCCCACCCCGAGACGGAGTCCGCAGATGCCTGAGTACCGCCGCATCCTCCTGGACGGCGCCGTCGTCCAGGTCGTCCGCGAGGACGCCGACCTGGTCGCCGCCGACGGCCGCCGGGTCAGGGCCGAGGAGGCCCACCACCTCCCCCCGGTCGTCCCCACCAAGGTGGTCGCGGTGCACCTCAACCACCGCAGCCGGGTCGAGGAGTTCGGGATCCGGCTGACCCCCACCCCCACCTACTTCCACAAGCCGACCTCGGCGCTCAACTCGCACCGGGGCGCGGTGGTCCGCCCCGAGGGCTGCAAGTACCTCAACTACGAGGGCGAGGTGGCCGTCGTCATCGGGCGGACCTGCCGCAACGTCTCCCCGGCGGAGGCGGGCGACCACATCGCGGGCTACACCGTGGCCAACGACTACGGCCTGCACGACTTCCGCGACACCGACGCCGGCTCGATGCTGCGCGTCAAGGGCTCCGACACGCTCTGCCCGCTCGGCCCCGGCCTGGTCACCGACTGGGACTTCCACGGCAAGTACCTGCGCACCTATGTGAACGGCGAGCTCGTGCAGGACGGCTCCACCGACGAGATGGAGTGGGACATGCACTACCTCGTCGCCGACATCGCCCGCACCATCACGCTCCACCCCGGCGACGTGCTGCTCTCCGGCACCCCCGCCAACTCCCGCCCGGTGCGGCCCGGTGACGTGGTCGAGGTGGAGGTCGAGGGGCTGGGACGGCTCAGCAACCACATCGTCACCGGCCCGGTCCCGGTCCGCGCCGACTGCGGCGCCCAGCCCACCGAGTCCGAGGAGGTCCGGTCCACCGCGCTCGGCGGGGACTGGGAGTTCCGCGGCATCCGGGCGCCCGAGCGCCCCTGAACCGGCGCCCGCACATCCCCTCCCTCCCCCCCACTGCGAACGACAGGTGAACGGCGTGGACACGCGAACGACCGGCCCCGAGGGGGCCGCGGGCGAGGCCCGCAGATCGAGTGGCACCCTCAAGCCCGACGCGCTCGGCGTCCTGGGCATCGTCTTCTTCGTCCTCTCGGCACAGGCGCCGCTCACCGGCATCGCCGGCGCCGTCCCCATCGCGATAGCCCTGGGCAGCGGCCCGGGCACCCCGGCCGCCTACCTGGCCGCCGGAGCACTCGTCCTGCTGTTCTCCGTCGGCTACGTGGCGATGAGCCGGCACGTGGTGGACGCCGGCGCCTTCGCCGGCTACATCGGCCGGGGCCTGGGGGACACGGCGGGGACGGGCGGCGCGGGCGTCGCGCTGTTCGCCTACAACGCCGTCCAGGCGGCCATGTACGGGCTCTACGGATCCATGGTGAGCGGCCTGTTCGCCCGGCACCTGGGCTGGGACGTGCCCTGGTGGGCCTGCGTCCTGGTCACCATGGCGGTCGTGCAACTGCTCGGCGCGGCGGGCGTCGAGATGGGCGCCAAGGTGCTCGCGGTGTTCGTCCTCGCCGAGGTCGGCATCCTGCTCGCGTTCGGCGTCCTCGTCCTGCTGCGGGGCGGCGGACCGGAGGGGCTGGCCGCGACCCGGACCTTCGCGCCGTCCGCGGCCCTCGGCGGCGCCCCGGGCGTGGCCCTGATGTTCGCCCTGGCGTCGATGCTCGGGTTCGAGGCCACCGCCATCTACGGGGAGGAGGCCCGCGAGCCCCACAAGACCGTCCCGCGGGCCACCTACCTGGCCGGCGGCGTCATCACGCTGTTCTTCGCCTTCACCACCTGGATGCTGGTCTCCGCGTACGGCCCGTCGAAGGCCGTCGCGGCGGCGGGCGCCGCGCTGGCGGGCGGGGACGCCGCGGTCTTCGTGTTCACCCCGATCGCCGAGCGGCTCGGCGGCTGGACCGGTGACGTGCTCCCCTTCCTGCTCGCCACCTCGCTCTTCGCCGGCATCCTGGCCTTCCACAACTCGGCCAACCGGTACCTCTTCTCGCTCGGCCGCCGACGGCTGCTGCCCGGCCGCCTCAGCCGGCTGAACCGGCGGCGCTCCCCGGCGGTCGCCGGAGCCGTCCAGACCGCCGTCGCCGCGGTGTTCGTACTGCCCTTCGCGCTGACCGGCAAGGACCCCGTGCTGACGCTCTTCTCCTGGGGCAGCGGCGTCGCGGTGCTGGCGATCATGCTGATGTACTTCCTCACCTCCGTGTCGGTGATCGTGTTCTTCCGCCGCGAGCGGCTGGACGACCGGCTCTGGCACACCGTGGTCGCCCCCGGCCTCGGCGCCCTCGGCGTCACGGCGGCGATCTGGCTGATCGTCTCGAACTTCACCACGCTGATCGGTGGGGACACGGCCGCCGCGACGGTGCTGGCGGCCTCCGTCCCGGTGGTGTTCCTGGTGTGCGCGGGCCTCTCCCGGCTGCCGACGGTCCGCGCGGCCGCCGACGACTGACCGGGCACCGGACGGCCCAGGGGCCGAGCCTCCGGACGGGGGGTTCGGCCCCGCTATATTGGCGCGGAAGGATCGATTCGCCGCACACCGCAGCCGACGACCCGTCGCGTTGCGAGAGGAGGGGACCGTGCCGGGCCAGCGTTCCATCACGGAGGCCGAGAAACTCGTCCAGGCCAAACTCGGCGGCGTCCCCATCCAGCACGAGCAGATGGCGATGGTCGCCAACATCCACCGCGCGGCGTCGGCGGTGCGGCAGTACTTCGAGAACTCGGTGCTGCGCGGCTCCGACCTCACCTGGACGGCCTTCGTGGTGCTCTGGGTGATCTGGATCTGGGGGGAGGCGGAGACCCGCCACGTCGCCGAGGAGGCCGGGATCTCCAAGGGCACCCTGACGGGCGTCTCCCGCACCCTCCAGTCGCGGGGCCTGGTCAGGCGCGCCGACCACCCCACCGACGGCAGGCTGGTGCTGCTGAGCCTCACGGAGGAGGGCGAGTCCCTGATGCGGCGCCTGTTCCCGGAGTTCAACGCGGAGGAGGCGTTCGTGGCCGCCCCGCTCAGCACCGAGGAGTGCCGGAGCACGGCCGACGCCCTGCGCCGGATCGTGGTGCAGGTCGAGACGCACGGCGAGGAGCGCCGGTTGAGCCTGCTGAACGGGGCCGAGCCGGCGCAGCGGCGCAGCGGCCGGAGGGCGAAGCCGTAGGGGGTGTCGGCCTCGCGGGGTCAACGCCGCCGGGCGGCGCGGACGAGTGCGTCGAACAGGCCCTGGTTGGCCGGGTCCTGGGCGGCGGTGTCCTCCGGGTGCCACTGGACGGCGGCGAACCAGCCGGTGGCGCCGGGCAGTTCGAGGGCCTCGGGGGTGCCGTCGGCGGCCCGGGCGGTGACCTCGACCCCGGTCCCGGTCCGGTCGACCCGCTGGTGGTGGTAGCAGGAGGCCTCGACGCGCTCCGCCCGCAGCGCCTCGGCGACCGCGGAGCCCGGCCGCACCGAGACGGGGTGCACGAGGTGCCGGTGCTCCCGGTCCGGCCCGCCCATGTCCTGGCACAGGGTGCCGCCGAGCGCCACGTTCACCACCTGGAGGCCCCGGCAGACCGCCAACAGCGGGAGCCCGGCGGACAGCGCGGCACGGCTCAACTCCAGGTCGAAGCCGTCCTGTCGGTCGTCGACGTCGTAGACGCTCCGGTGGGTCTCGGCGGCTCCGTAGCGGTGCGGCGCGAGGTCGCCGCCGCCGGGGAGCAGCAGTCCGTCGAAGCGGGCCAGCCGGTCGGCGACCTCGGCCGGGTCGGCGGTGCCGGCGGGGGCGTGCGGATGGATGGTGGCGGGTTCGCCGCCCGCCCGCCACACCGCCTCGACCAGGGCACGGGCGTTGACCTCCGCCGCGTGGCGCAGTGCGGAGGCGGAGGCGCTGAAGCGGGCCGGGATCGCGATCAACGGCCGGTGCGCGCCGGGGCGGTGTTCGGTCGGCCGATGCCCGCCGGGGCGGTGTTCGGTGGGGCGGTGTTCGGTCGGGCGGACGCTCACAGTCGGATCCAGGTGGTCTTGAGCTCGGTGTACTTCTCCAGTGCGTGGGCCGACTTGTCGCGGCCGTTGCCGGACTGCTTCACGCCGCCGAACGGCACCGTGAGGTCGCCCTCCTCGTAGCAGTTGACCCAGACCGTGCCGGCCCGCAGCGCCCGGGAGACGCGGTGCGCGGTCGTCAGGTCGGAGGTCCACAGCCCGGCGGCCAGGCCGTAATCGGTGTCGTTGGCGAGCGTCACGGCCTCCTCCAGGTCGTCGAAGGTGAGGACGGAGAGCACCGGGCCGAAGATCTCCTCGCGGGCGAGCCGGGAGTCCGGGGCGACCCGGTCGAACACGGTCGGTTCGAGGAAGCTCCCGCCGCTCCCGGTGCGGGTGCGGGAGCCGCCGGTGCGCAGCCTGGCGCCGTCGGCGCGCCCGGCGGCGATGTGCTCCAGCACCCGTTCCAGGTGCGCCTCGCCGACCAGGGCGCCCATGTCGGTCGCGGGGTCCAGCGGGTCGCCGACCCGCAGGGCGCGGGCCCGGGCCAGCACGGCCTCGGTGACCCGTTCGGCGATCGAGCGGTGGACCAGCAGACGGGAGGGGGCGGTGCACATCTCGCCCTGGTTGAAGAAGATCCCCCAGGCCGCGGTGGCCGCCGCGGCGTCCAGGTCGGGGGCGTCCGGGAGGATGATGTTCGGGGACTTGCCGCCGAGTTCCAGCCAGACCCGCTTCAGGTTGGAGTCGGCGGCGTAGCGCAGGAAGTGCCGCCCCACGGCGGTGGAGCCGGTGAACGCGAGCACGTCCACCCCGGGGTGCAGTCCGAGGGCGCGGCCGGCGGTGGGGCCGTCGCCGGAGACGACGTTGAGGACGCCGGGCGGCAGCCCGGCCTCGGTGGCCAGCCGGGCCAGCGCCAGGGCCGACAGCGGTGCGCACTCCGAGGGCTTCAGCACCACGGTGCAGCCGGCCGCGAGCGCCGGGGCGACCTTCCAGGACGCCAGCGTGAGCGGGAAGTTCCACGGGACGACGGCGCCGACCACCCCGGCGGGCTCCCGGGTGACCAGGGCGAGCGCGTCGGGGGAGACGTGCGGGGA
The DNA here is from genome assembly GCF_040303245.1 of Kitasatospora sp. NPDC096077. Lineage (NCBI taxonomy): Bacteria > Bacillati > Actinomycetota > Actinomycetes > Kitasatosporales > Streptomycetaceae > Kitasatospora > Kitasatospora sp. NPDC096077. The sequence continues at coordinate 59,342 of NZ_JBEOSV010000033.1, forward strand.
CTCGTCGGTGAGCTTGTCGGCGAGTTGCCCGTACCACCGGAAGGTGGCGATGGCGGCGCGCAGTTCGATGTCGTGGGCGTCGGTGATCGGCTTGCCCGTCTCCAGGCTCACGGTGAGCGCCAGGTCGCCGCGGTGCTCCTCCAGCAGGTCGGCGAGGCGCAGCAGGAACCGACCGCGTTCGGCCGGTGCGAGCCTCGGCCAGGGGCCGGAGTCGAAGGCCCGACGGGCGGCGGCCACGGCGAGGTCGACCTCGGCGGGCGTGGCGTCGGAGACCCGGGTGAGGGTCCGTCCGTCCCGGGGCGAGACCACGGCGTAGTCGCCGCCGGAGCCCGGTTCGTCCCGGCCGTCGATGTGGTGGGTGGTGGCCGGGCGCAGTCCGTCGGCGCGGTCCAGCCAGTCCTGGTGGGTGACGACCTGCGGCATCGGGGGGCCTCCGGGTGTTCGGTATGGTCATTTGACTCCAAACAATATGGGCCTGATCCGGCCCCCCACAAGAGGGTGGGGACAACTCCGCTGCTGTGACCGGCCGTTGTCGGGCCGATGACCGGCCGCTCGGCGGCGGTGCTGCTGCGCCGGCGTTACCCGAACGGGTGAGTCCGCCCGGGATTCCGGACGTGCCCGGCTGGACTCGGCCATGATGCTGGATCGGCCGGGCGTTGCGCGGACCGAGGGCGAGCAGGGGAGCGCGGTGGCGGTGGCGGTGGAACGGATCCCGGAAAGTGTCGTACCCCCCGTTGCCGTACCCCCCGTTGCCGTGCCGCCTGTTGCCGTGCCACCGCCCCGGCCGGGCGGGCGGCAGCGGGCGGGGGTGGTGCCGGGTCATGTCGCCTGTGTGATGGACGGGAACGGCCGCTGGGCGGCGCAGCGGGATCTGCCGCGCACCTCCGGTCACAGCGCGGCCGAGGCCACGGTGATCGACGTCATCGAGGCGGCGAGGGCGGCGGGCGTGCGGTGGCTGAGCCTGTACGCGTTCTCCACCGAGAACTGGAGCCGGCCCGGGGCCGAAGTCGACTACCTGCTGCGCCTGGTGCGCCGGGTCGTGCGCAAGCACGCGCCGCTGCTGCACGCCCGGGGCATCCGCTGCCGCTTCCTCGGGAACACCGATCCGCGGATCCCGGCCGGGCTGGCCCGCGACTTCGCGGACCTGACCCTGCTCACCAGCCGCAACCAGGGCATGACGCTGACCGTCGCGTTCGATCACGGCGGGCGCCGGGACATCGTCGAGGCCGCCCGGTCGCTCATCCGCAGCGGTGCGGCGCCCGACGCGGTGGACGAGGACGCCTTCGCGGCCCATCTGCCGTTCCCCGACACCCCGGACGTGGACCTGGTCATCCGGACCTCGGGGGAGCAGCGGATCTCGAACTTCATGCTCTGGCAGGTCGCCTACGCCGAGTGGGTGTTCCCACCGGTGCTGTGGCCCGACTTCCGCGCAGCGCACTTCCTGGAGTGCCTGGACACCTATCAGCGCCGTCAGCGCCGGTTCGGCGGCGTGTCGGCGGAACCGAACGGAGACGAGGGACTGTGACCCAGACGACCACGGGCGGCGAGAGGCCGGAGCCCGCCGCCACCACGGAGCCCGGGAGCGGCGGCACCGCGCGGACGGCGCAGATCTTCGGCCCGCAGACGCGGTTCCACACGCTCTTCGACGACCCCTGCTGGGCCGTGGCCATGATCCGGGCGACCGTCATGGAGGCGGCCCACCCGCAGATCGGCGCGGCGCTGGCGGACAGCTCCACGTTCGTGACGCATCCCTGGCGGCGGCTGAACAACACGCTGCGCAGCTTCCGGATCCTGGCCGGACCGGACGGGTCCGCGCGCGAGCGGGAGGTGGCCCGGCTCAACCGGCTGCACGTCCGGCTGACCGGCACCGACGCCAGGGACCGGCCGTACGACGCGATGGACCCGGCGGCGCGCGCGTGGGTGGTGGCCACCATGTTCGAGAGCACCGTCACCATGTTCCGCTGGAGCGGGCGACCGCTCGACCAGGCCGCGATGGAGGAGCTGTACGCGCAGTACCAGGCCTTCCTGGCGCTGCTGGACCCCTCCAATGACGCCCTCCCCGGGTCGCTGAAGGACTTCTGGCCCTACTACGACCGGGTCGTCGAGGAGGAGTTGGAGAACACCGAGGCGCTGCGCACGATCCTCTACCACCTCTTCGACCACCTCCCGGCGCCGCCGCTGCTGAGCGGGGTACCGACGCTGTGGGCGGCCGGGCGCGCCGTGGCCGGGCCGGCCATCGGGGCGATCACGGTCGCGTCCCTTCCGGAGGCGTTCCGCCGGCGGGCCGGACTGACCGAGATCCCGGGCGCCCAGGTGCTGACCCAGAGCGCCTACCTCGCCCTCGGCACGGCACGCCTCCTGCCGGAGGGCTGGATCACTGCGGAGAGTCTCATCGGCCTGCTCTCGCAGTCCCCCGACAGCGACGATCCCCGGGTCCGGGCGCTGGCGTCCGTGGGGGAGGGGATCAAGCGCTTCGGCGCGCTGCTGCGGCTGGTGACCCCGCTGCCGGACGAGCCCGACCGGCCCGGCGCCGGCGGGCCTTCCGGCTCGGGCGGGTCCACCGGCGCCGGGGCGCGGGACGGTGCGGTGCAGCGCAGCGCCGAGGAGTTCTTCGACGAGGTGCTGGACCAGACCGGGGACGGCTACGTGGACTGGCCCGATCTCGCGGCCATGGCCCGGGAGTTGTCGGGCCGGCTCGATCTGGACGAGCCGAAGGAGACCAGGCTCTACGACGCGTTCGCCGCGTGGTGGCGGGAGCTCCAGTCCACGCTCGACGCGAACGGTGACGGCCGCATCAGCCGGCAGGAGTACGCGCAGGCGGTGCCCTCCCTCGCCGGTCCGGCCCTGATCCGGCTCGCCGAGGTGCTGTTCGACGCGACCGACGCCGACGGCAACCAGGTCATCGACGCGGACGAGTACCGCGCCCTGTTCCGTACGGGCTTCCGGCGTGAACTGCTCGACTCGGACGGGACGTACTCGCGGGCGGCGTTCATCAAGGACTTCCTGTCCTTCATGGCGGGCCGTCGGCGCTCCAGCGCCTACGACCCGCTGTTCGCCCAGGAGTAGCCCGCGGGAGCGGACCGCCTGTCCCGCCACCGCCTGTCCCGCCACCGCCTGTCCCGCCACCGGCTGAGACGCCTCCGGCTGTCCCACCACTGGCTGAGCCGCCGGGGCCCGGGCCCCGGCGGCTCAGCTCTTGAGTTACGGCGCGGGCGAGTGGCGAGCGGCGTTTCGGTCGAGGTCGGAGAGGACCGGGGGGGCCCCGGGCCGCCCCGGCCGGGGGCGGCGGGGGGGGGGGGGGGGGGCCGGGGGGGGGGGGGGGGGGCCGGGGCGCCGGGGGGGGGCGCCGG
>NZ_JBEOSV010000033.1:62701-97407 GCF_040303245.1 Kitasatospora sp. NPDC096077
TATTTTTGTGTCCGGGGGGGGGGGGGGGGCGGGGGGGTGTGGGGCCCGGGGGCGAGGGCCGGGGCGCCCCCCGCGCCGCCGGCCCGGGCGCCCCCCGGGGAGCGGGGGCTCAGCCGGTGGTGCGGGTGGCGGCCCGGCGGCGCCGGAGGAGGCCGCCGAGGCCGAGGGCTCCGCCCACCGCGACCAGCGCGGCCAGGACGCCCGCGGCACCGGGGCTCACGGAACCGCGCGCCGGGGCGCTGTCGGCGGCGAGCGTCTTGACGGGGGCCGCCGAGCCCCGGTCGAGGCCGCCGAGCAGGTGGGCGTTCGCGTAGTCGGTGCCGGGCAGCTTGTCGGCGTAGCGGTCGTGGACGAGTTGCCGGTACTGGTCGAGCGTGATGCCGTCGGCGCCGACCGAACGGACGGCGTCCGGGTTCAGCGGCCTGACCCGGCCGTCGACCAGCGCGTACCAGGCGCGGATCTGCGGCTCCTCGAAGGCCACGGCCTGCGGGCCGAGCGCGGCAGCGGCGGCGGCCTGGTCGGTCTCGTCGCTGCCGGACGCGATGTTGATCTCGACCCAGGCCCGGGAGCCGTGCGGATCGGGGGCGGTCCAGACCGAGGCCTTGCGGCCGTCGGCCGAGCGCGCCTCCGTCGCCGCGAACGCCAGCTTGGCGACCGGGGCCGCGGCCGACGACGAGGACGCCGCCACGAAGTCCGGGTTGAGGTAGTACACCGGCACCGTGGCGCCGACCACCTGGGGTGCGGCGGCCGTCAGCGGCCTCGCGGCGGCGGCCGGCGCGTTGCCGTCGTGGGCGAAGAACCCGCCGAGGGTCTGCACGACGGGCGCGGCCTTCGCCGCCTGTCCGGCGGCCGCGAGGTCGGCCGCCGACGGGACGCCGAGCACCGGTGCGACGGGCGAGCCGTCCGCGGCGGCGAGCGGGGCGGCGGCGAGCAGGCCGCCGCCGGCCAGGGCGAGGACGGCGAGCGCGCGGGAGACGCGGGGGATCGTCATGACGTCACGCTCCGATCTGGTAGAGGGAGTCGTTCCAGTTGAACTGGCCGTTGTCACCGGCGTAGTAGGAGTAGGAGCCCAGGTTGTAGCGGTTGCTGGAGGGCCACGGGTCGCCCCAGTAGATCGACTGGCTGCTCTGGTCGTAGCCGTAGATCACCTGGGCGTGCCCGCCCCCGGCGACCCAGGAGATGCCGGTCTCGATCGGCCTGCCCGCGTTGACCTCGCTGACGATGGTGTCGAAGGGCAGCGCGCCGGTCTCCTGGCCCGGGGAGACGCCGAGCGAGGAGAGGGCGGTCTGCACCCAGGACAGCTGGCCCGGCTGGTTGGGGCACTGGTAGTCGGTGCTCTGGCCGTAGGCGAGGTCGCAGAACGAGTTCTGGCTGGTGCCGTGGCCGAGGAAGGTCGCGATGGTGTTGCCGGAGGCGGCCCAGCACCACTGGTCCTGCTCCTGGGCCTCCATGTCGATGTTGAGTTTGGTGGCTCCGGCGTCGTACCGGGCGGCCGCGGTGGTCTTGGCGGTCTCGCTGGTCGCGGTGGTGCGGGAGGCGTGGCCGGTGGGGTCGGCCGCGGCTGCGCCGGCGCCGGAGGTCACGACGGCGGCCAAGGTGCACAGGACCGCCAACCCGGCACGGAGGAACGACCCACGGGCGGGTCCGTTCATGGGGGATCTCCTTCGAGGAGGGAGAGAGCGCGGGAGGGTTCCGGGTGCACCCGGAACCCTCCGGTGCGCGCGTGGGGGAAGTGCCGCGCGGCCGTCGCGGCGCCTGGACCAGGACTGTCCCGAAGCCTAGGCGGCGTGCCCGGGCCCGCCCCAGAGCCGTCGGCGGTCGGCCGGCCGAACTGTGAACAGCTGTGAGGGCCGGGCGGGTTGACGGTGGGGAACACCGCAGACCGCCGTGCTGATCGTCGCCCGAGGATCTGGACGCGGCCGGGGTAAGCGGGTAATTTCACAGCCCGCCACACCCTGTTCCGCTCCGCCCTCCTGCGCTCCGTCCCAGTCCCACTCCGTGCTGTTCCGCTCGGTCCCGGTCCGCTCGGTCCCGTTCCTGCGCCGTCCTGTTCTGCTCCGTCCCGTTCCGCGCCGCCGCACGGCCGGTGTTCCCGCAGCCCCAGGGAGTTCCGATGGCCAGTCGTCAGAAGTCGGCAGCCGGTATCCCCGCCGACAACGGCGCGGTCCTGGCCGCTCTGCGGACCGGGCCCTTCGAGGTCGCCCTGCGCACCGCGATCGAGGCCCGCGGCCTGCCGCTGGAGCGGCTGCGCAGCCACCTGGCGACGAACGGGCTACGGATCGCCGTGACCACCCTCAGCTACTGGCAGCGCGGACTGCGCCGGCCCGAACGCCCCGCGTCCCTGGAGGTGGTGACCGCGCTGGAGTCGATCCTCGGACTGCCCGCGCACTCGCTCACCGTCCTGCTCGGGCCACCCCGCCCACGCGGAGCGGCCGTTCGGGCGCCGGGCGGACAACACCCGTACCCGTACCCCGAGATGATGCGCACGCCCGGCGATCTGACCGGCCTGCTCGCGGAGTTGAACAGTCCGGCCGCCGGAAAGCTCCAGGTGGTGACCGAGCACACCACCGCGACGATCGGTCCGCGTCGCGAACTGGCGCTGGTCAGCTCGATGGTGGCGGTACGGGCCCGGCAGGACGGAGTCGACCGGGCCCTGCTGATCTACGACTGCGACGAGGGGACGGACGAGAGCGCCGTCGAGGTGCTCGCCGGCGACAGCTGTCGGCTGGGCCGGGTGCGCCGGGACCGGCTGGCCCGGGTGGTGCTCGCGGAACTGCTCTTCGACCGGTCGCTGCACCGCTGCGAGACCCAGGTGTTCTCGTTCGAGATCCGGCCGCACAGCGAGGTGCCGTGCCACCGGCACATCACCGCCTTCCGGCTTCCCGCCGACCAGTACGTGCTGCGCGTCCGCTTCGATCCGGTCGAACTCCCGGTGCACTGCCAGTGGTTCACCGCCCGTGATTCGGAGGGGCCGGACGACAGCACGGTGGACCTCACCCTGGACAGCCACCATCTCGCCCACGTGGTGGCCACCGGGATCGGCCCGGGGGTCGCGGGCATGCGCTGGTCGTGGGTCTAGCCCTGTCCGGCCGGATCGGCCGGACAGGGCTTGGCGGGGCCGCCCGGTCAGAAGCCGATGATCCGCAGGTTGTAGCCGGCGGCGACGTAGAAGGTGTGGCCGTCGGGGCCGAGCGCCAGGTCCCTCCCGCCCTCGATCCCGGTCACGTTCTCACCGGGCACGGCGGCGGTGGTCGAGGTGTCGATCGACAGGACCGTGGAGCCCCCCACGAGCGTGTAGAGCCGGCTGCCGTCCGCGTTCAGCGGCAGCGCGCGCATCGACTGGCCCTTGTCGACGGTGAAGGTCGAGGCGACCGTGTCCGTGGCGAGGTCGACGACCGCGCCCGCGCCGCTGCCGTCCACCCGGTAGAGGCGGGTGCCGTCGGGGGACGCGGCCAGGCCGGCGAACTGGCCGCCCGCGCCGGCGATCGTCTTCTCCAGGACGGGGACGTCCCCGCTGGTGTCCAGGTGCGTCAGCCCCTCGTCGGTGGCCACGTAGGCGTCACCGCTGCCCGGCCGTACGGCGACGCTCCAGCTGTACTTCCCCGGGACCGTCACGGCGGCCGTGTAGGCCAGCTGCTGCGGCGAGAACTGCAGGACGCGGGCACCCTCCAGGATCGGGCGGTTGCCCGGTTTGGGGCCTTCCTGGGCGACGAAGACCCGGGTTCCGTCGTCGCTGACGGCCAGCCCGCTGAGCCGCCCGGTGGCGGTGCGCTCCGGCCGGGGCTGGTCGGGGGCCGCCACCCTGGCGATCACCGTGTTGGTGGCCGTGTCCACGACGGCCAGCATGGACAGTTGCAGGTGGCGGCCGAGCCCGTACAGCACGTAGACCCGTGAGCCGTCCGGGCTGACCGCCACCTGGCCGACCGCGATCTCGTGCCCGGCGTTCAGTAGCAACTCGGCCGTGACGGCGCCGCTCTGGGTGTCGACCACGTCCAGCCGGGCCCCGCTCGACGTGTTGCCGACCGAGACGTACGCGGTGCGCCCGTCCGGGCTGACGGCGACCCCCTGAGCCGGGAGCTTCAGCGGCGCGGTCTGCGGGACGCCCCGCACCGGACCGTTGCTGTCGGCCGTCCGCGCATCGGTCGTACGCGCCCCGGCGGTGCCCGCCCCGGCTACCAGCAGCAGCCCCGCCGTGACCAGCGCACCTAACCAACGAGCCTTTGTGGCAAGCGAGTTCACGTCTTTCCTCCCCTACGAACACCGCGCTGCCCGCGGTGGAGGGCTCACGCTACGGGTCGCGGCCGGACCCGCCAACCACCACTTCCCGGACACCGTGCGACACCGTGTCGCGAGCCGCCCGGCCCGTCCGACCCGGCTCCGGCGGCAGTTCCAGCACCGATCATGAAAATAATGTAGCGGCATAAAACTTTTAGTGACTATAGTCGGTGCCATGGACGCGAACACATACTTGGGCCCGGACTACGACGTGGTGGTGGCCGGGGGCGGCCCGGTGGGGCTGATGCTGGCCTGCGAGCTGGCGCTGGGCGGGGCGCACGTGGTCGTCGTGGAGCGCCTGACCACGGTGGATCCCACGATCAAGGCCGGATCCCTCAACACCCCGACGGTCGAGGCCTTCTACCGGCGCGGACTGCTGCCCGCGCTGGCCGAGGAACAGCGGCGCACCATGGACGAAATCGCCGCGTTCGCCCGGCAGCGCCACCCGGAGAGCGCACCTGGGGGAGCACCCGCGGGCGCACCTGAGGGCGCGATGCGGAAGCCCGCGGGGCACTTCGCCGGCATCATGCTGAGCGCCGACCAGGTGGACCCTGCCGATCCGGCCTTCGCGGATCTCGGACCCGCCGCCACTGTCACCCTGGTGTCGCAACAGCAGGTCGAGAGGATCCTCGGCGAGCACGCGGCCCGGCTCGGCGTCGAACTGCGCCGGGGCGTGGAGCTGACCGGCTTCGAGGAGGACGCCGAGGGGGTGACGGTGCACACCCGCGGCCCGGCCGACGGCCCGGCCGACGTGGCGATCCGGGCCGGCTGGCTGGTGGGCTGCGACGGCGGCCGCAGCACGGTCCGCAAGCTCGCCGGGATCGCCTTCCCCGGCACGGACCCGCAGATCACCGCCCATCAGGCGATGGTCGTGATGACGGGTGCCGAGGCGCTCTCGCCGGGCTGGAACTGGACGGACACCGGCACCTACGTGCACGGCCCGATGCCCGGCCGCATCCTCACCGTCGAGTTCGACCGGCCGTCGGTGGACCGTGAATCGCCCGTCACCGCCCAGGAGTTGCAGGAGAGCCTGCGCCGGGTGTCCGGGGTGGACGTCACGATCACCGAGGTGCGGAGCGCGACCCGGTTCACCGACAACGCGCGCCAGGCGTCCACCTACCGCAAGGGCCGGGTGCTACTGGCGGGCGACGCCGCCCACGTGCACTCGCCGTTCGGCGGGCAGGGGCTCAACCTGGGCATCGGGGACGCGATGAACCTCGGTTGGAAGCTCGCCTCGGTGGTCGGCGGCCGGGCGCCCGAGGAACTGCTGGACTCCTACACGGCGGAGCGGCATCCCATCGGGGCCTGGGTGCTCGACTGGACCAGGGCCCAGGTGGCGCTGATGCGGCCCACGCCGCACACGCGGGCGCTGCGCGGCGTGGTCGCGGAGCTGGCCGGCACCGTCGACGGGACCACCTCCATCGTCAAGCGGCTGTCCGGCGTGTGGCAGCGCTACGACCTCCCCGGTGACCATCCGCTGGTCGGGCGCAGCGCGCCGGATCTCGAACTGGCCGACGGCAGCCGGCTCGCGGACCACCTGCACAGCGGCCGGGCGCTGCTCCTCGACCTCGCCGACGACCCGCGGTTGCGGGAGCGGGCCCGACGGTACGGCGACCGGGTGGTCGTCCTCACCGCGGCCTGTCCGGACCGGCCGGAGCTGGCGGGCCTGCTCGTGCGCCCGGACGGTGTCACCGCGTGGGCGGCCGATCGCCCGGGCGACGACGCGGCCGGGGCGACCGCGCTCGGAGCCACGCTGGCCCGCTGGTTGGGCGCACCTGCGGCTCCGGTCCCCGGCCCGCAGGACTGACCGAAGGCCGCCGGGCGCGTGGCCCGCGAAGGAGGCCGAGCCGGGGCGGGTGAACGCGCAGGTCAGCGGGTGCGCCCGCGGGGCTTGAGGGGGATGCCGGGGAGTTCCGGGGCGGGCAGGCGGTCGCCAGGATAGCCCTCGACGGCGCCGAAGCGGTCGGCGGCGGCCTGCCACTCCTCGCGGGCCCGGAGGATGTCGTCGTGGCTGCGCCCGATGAAGTTCCACCACATACCACGTTATCCGCGTTTCTTCCCAGGTCAGGGCTGTGGTGGACCATCTGCGGTCAGCAAAGCGTCAGCATTGGACGGGACGGAGACCGCAGACGATGGCACCGAGGACCCTGGCCCATGGCATGGGCACCTTCTTCAAGGAGTGCGAGCACCCGCAGTCACGGTGGTCGAAGTGCCCGCACACCTACGTGATCCGTTTCCGCAACGCCTCCGGCCAGCAGACCGAGGAGTCGGGCTTCGCCACCCAGGACAAGGCGATCGACCGGCTCGCCGAGATCTACCGGGCGAAGCGCGAGAACCCCTGGGGCCAGGGCAAGGCCGAGCGCAACCGCAAGTACGGCTCGATGAACTTCGGCGCGTACGCCGAGGAGTGGAAGGCCGGTCAGCGCGCGCTCGCCCCGGCGTCGCTGCGGCACCTCGACTCGCTGCTGGAGCACCACCTCTACCCGGCCTTCCACAGCCGCCGGATGGCCACCTTCGACCACAAGGTCGTCGACGCCTTCGTCCGGACCATGGAGCGCAACGGCGTCGGCCTGGCGACCCAGGCCAACGCCTTCGACAAGCTCAAGTCGATCCTGCTCGATGCCCACCGGCTCGGCCTCTATCCGGAGAATCCGCTCGACGGCGTCACGCCACCCCAGTACGACCCCAAGCGCGCGGTCATCCCGTCGCTCGCCCAGCTCGGCGGGATACGCGGGGCCGGTGACGAGACCTTCAACCTCATTGCCGAGCTGATGAGCGGCTCCGGGCTCCGCAACGGTGAGGCGCTCGCCGTCAACATCAACAACATCGTCGCCGACGACGTCTACCGCGTCACCGAACAGGTCAACCAGACGACCAAGGACTACGCACCGCTCAAGCACCGCAAGGAGGGCGACTACCGCGACGTCCCGCTACCCGCCCGGACCCGGCTCAGCCTGCTCTCGTACGCGGACACCTACGGCACCATCGACGGCTATCTCCTCCGCCACCCACTGGACATCGCGAAGCCATACCCGTCCTACTACCTGCAGAACCGGTGGGACCGGATCAAGCGGGCCGGCGACGTGGAGATCCCCGACGGCATGACGCTCTACGGCCTGCGGCACTTCTTCGCCTCGAACTGCCTCAGCCACAACATCCCGATCACCGACGTCGCCGAGTGGATGGGACACAAGAGCATCGACGTCACGTTCAAGATCTACCGACACCTCATGCCCGGCTCCATCGGCCACGCCGCCCAGGTCCTCGACCTCGGACTCGCGGCCTGAAGCAGGTAGGGCCCTGCTCGTCGCCGAACAGGGCCCCACACGTGTCGCTGTCCGACATCAGCCACCGGACATCCGCTGCTGCTTCACCCAGGCATGGACCTCGGTGACCTTGAACTGCAGCTTCGCATTGCGCCCGCTTCCGAAGCGGTACGGGACGAGGCCGACCTTCGGGGCCTCGCTTTAGACCCACTGGACGGACATGTTCAGATGCTCTGCGGTCTGCTTGACGGTCATGAACTGTGTGGACACGGGCTCTCCTCTGGGCTGGCGGGTTGCCACAGGTGTCCAAAGTTGCTTCCGTAGTGGCGGTTTGGGAGTGCCGCGGTCGCGTGGTAGGTGGCCGTTGCCATGCAGGTCCGGACTCCAACGCCGGGTCTGACAGCGCCGCTTGGTCGACCATGCGCCCGGATTCGTAGTCCGAGCGACACGTCGCTGTGCGGATTCTCCCTATCCCTGGTGTCGCTGACGCACGAGTGCGCGCAGCGGCACCGTCCATGAGAGGTCCGGCAGGACAGAACGATGGTCAACTCCTTCATTGCGCACCCCAGCCCGGGGCGTAGCCGGGTCTTCGCCCTCCACAAGGACCCGCACGACCGCCTGGAGGCGGTCACTACGCTGGGCGGGGACGACGTTCGGCTGACCGAGGGCCTCGTCGGGGTGCTCAACACGTACTTGGCGGACCGCGATGACGTCGCGCTGCAGGCTGTGCTGGACGGCCTCCCCAAGGCCGTCCAGATGGCCACGAGGCGGTACCTCAAGGACGAGTGCCCCCCGGAGATGGGAGCCTTCACCAGCTTCGGGCCGATCGAGATCGTCCGCGAGGCTGTCTACTTCAGCCGGATCGACGACGAGCTCGAAGACTACCTTGAAGGCGCATATGCGATCGGCCTCGGAATCCGCATGTCGAACGAGCGTGGCTGCGACGGCGATGTCGGCTGGGTGGTCCAGCTCCGCAATGACGAGGTGTTGGTGCCGGCCAGCGCCGAGCCACGTTCGTGGGAACTCCCCACCGGGGTCGATCCCCTGAACACCTGGACGAGCAAGGAGCCGCATCCCGGTCTTAGGCTCGTGCAGGCTGTGCTCGACGTAGCCGGCAGCTCCAGCGCCGAGGGACGCTGGGTGCGGGTCCACACGCTCCTCCACAGCCATCGCGACGTCGACTACGAGGGCAGCGGCACCTCGGAATTCGTCGTCGACGTCTTCGATGCGCCGATCCCGCAGGAACCTGAAGACTAAGGTCTGTTCCGTAACTGATCTTCGGGCGTCTCGGCGGGCGCAAGTCGATGGTGAGCTCGCCGTAGCGTGGCCGGCGGTGGGGGATGACCAGGCCGGTGCCGGGTCCGCCGTCGGCGATCGTCCTGGTCCGGCCGACCACGTCTTTGGCGCCGGATTCCTCCCAGACATGGCAGTCGTTCCAGTTGTCGGGCAGGGGCTCGCCAGCGGCGACGACCAGGCGGGTGTGAGCGTCAATGACCACCTGGTGGTTGTTGGAGTACCGGTAGTTCTTAGACTGTTCGGCGATCGTGTGGTCGCGGGTGGGCACGAGGGCACCGTGCACGATCAGCAGGGTGCTCTTGCGGAAATCGCGCGGGCTCAGCCTGGTGAACGGGGCTATCCAGGACGGCTCCGACGCCGTGATCACACCAGCCACCGCAAGATCATCCCACCGCTTCGGGGTCCTCTTGCGTCAGTGCGCCGCGGCACCGCTCCACGTGGTCGGCCATCTGTTCCATGAACCAGCACATGATCTCGTACGGGACGACGTGCTCGTTGTGGTGGCTGCGGGCATGGACGGTCGGCTCCACGGGCCGAGTCGCCCCATGCCGCTCTATTCTTTGCCTGCACACGCCAAAGTTTCCGCAATACGGGACGAGCGGGTCACTGCAGGGATATCATGCAGGCTCTAGTGATATGCGAGTTAGGTGGGGATAATGACCGAATCAAACTCCATCCCCAACGGGAACCCCGCACTATTTGCGGGTGACGATCCGATTCTCAGTACCGATGATGACCTTCTTAACAGGTCGCGCCTGGCGTCCGCGATAGCAGAAGAAGTCCAGATCATGAACGTGACGCGCGGTGCGGTCGTGGCGATTACCGGAAAGTGGGGCACTGGAAAGACTTCGCTGCTGAACCTGACCGCCAATATTCTGCGCGAGCAGGATGCTGTGCAGGTGGTGGAGTTCAATCCCTGGTACTTCTCTGGCACAGACCACCTAATTCAGTTCTTCTTTGACGAGATGGCCAGGCAGCTCAGTAGTGAGAGAAATGCAAAGAAAAAGCTGAAAGATGCCGCTGCCAGCATCTCTGCAAAGTTTAACAAGTACTCGGCGTCGCTTTCGCCGCTCAAGTTCATTCCTATGGCGGGGGTGGTCTTTGAGGCCGCACAGAAGGCGGCCGAGGGCGTCTCGCAGGCCTTTAGCTCCAGCATTCATGAGCAGAGGATTGAAATATCCGAGGCCCTTGAGGGGTTGAACGGGAGGATCGTTGTCCTCATTGATGACATTGACCGACTGACTCGCCAGGAGGTCCGGGACCTTTTCAGACTTGTTCGGCTAAATGGCTCTTTCCCGAATGTGGTATACCTCCTCTGCTTTGACAGAGGAGTCGTAGAAAGCGCCCTCGGTGAAGAGGGACTTAATGGGGCGGCTTACCTGGAGAAGATTGTAAAGACCTCGGTAGAGGTGCCACCCGCCACAGATGAGGCGTTGGCGTCGCTTCTCCGGACGGGAATTGTAGAGGTGCTATACAGCGCATCGGCAACACTGCCCAATGAAGGCAGGCTGCCCGACGTCTTCTGGCAGGTAGTTAGGCCGCTCTTCGTCACAGTGCGAGACGTGAAGAGGTTCATTTCATCGCTTGCGTTGACCGTTCGGTCTGCTAGTGACGAAGTGGATCCTGTGGATCTCGTAGCGCTAGAAGCAATCCGTGTAATGCGGCCCAAAGCTCACGACCTCATAGCGCAAAGCGTCAACCCACTGACAGCCGTCCATGGATGGCAGGCAGGGGCGCGCAATCAAGCAGCTATCTCGGCGGATGCCGAGGCGGTATCCGCCATCCTCCGGGAGTTGCCACACGATGTCGGAGGGGCTTTCGTCAGGTTCATCTTCCCAGCAGCTCAGTTGCACACGGAAAACATCTGGTACGGGAGCGACTCGACGCAGGCGTGGCGTCGAGACCGCCGCGTGGCTCATGCAACTGTGCTGAGGTACTACCTCCATCGAGAACTCCCGTCCGGAACTGCTCCAGCTAGCCAGGTTAGTTCCCTGATATATTCTATTCAGGATGAGAATGAATTTGAAAGTGCACTCGCTTCCGTGCCGGATGGCCAGCTTGAGGATGTCCTAGATCGCTTCCTAGCTCACGTGGACGCGGTCGACATGGATCGCATCGCACCTGTTGCGGCTTCTCTTCTAGGGACGCTTCCTCGATTCAGCGAAGATCCTGTAGGAATATTTGACTTCGGCCGGGACTATACGGCTCTTCGTCCCGTGCTCAGGCTGATGAAGAGAGTAATTGCCGAAGACGTTGACGCCGTGGCGCGTGTCATCTATGAGGCAACTCCAAGCCTTTACGCGCGTCTCAGATTCATTTCTCTGGTCGGCAAGGAAACCGAATCTGGAGAGAGGATAATCAGTGCAGAACTTGAGGAGGAGCTTCGCGGTCACCTGCGCGATTCCATCAAGTCCGCCCCTGTAGGTGTCCTTCGGTCAGAACGACAGCTTCTGAGGACTGTCGTGCAGAGCGTCGAGTGCGATGCGGAATCCGGGCAGCTTGCTTTCGACGCTGCCGTGGCGCCGCCGGTGACTGCCCGGCTGCTTGAAACGGCCCTGTCTCCGAGTCGGAGCAATACCCTCGGAAGCGTAGTTGTCAGGTCTGAGGATCGACTTGCGTGGGATGCGCTCGTGTCCATCTTCGGAGGAGAGGCGCAGCTGGCCGTCGCAGTCGATGGTTTGAAGGACTACATCTCGAACCAGGAGACGAGCGTCCGACTCCATCGGGCTATCGCGGCCTTCGACCTGTACATAGGTGGCTGGCGTCCTAGGGAGTTTTGATGCCAGGAAACCAATCCACTGGCCCGTGGCCGGCCGAGTGGTTTCCGCCCTGGGAGAGCGCGTGCCCCCGACCGTAATGCGATCGGGGGCGTCATCTTGCTCGTGCCTTTCCCGAAAAGACTCAGGGCAGGGTCCTTTCTTTTGGGATCAGTGGGCGGACCAGATGAAGATGCCTGCGATGTGGAGTCCGGCCTGGAAGACGGCGGCGGTCTTCTCGTGGCGGGTG
Source organism: Kitasatospora sp. NPDC096077 (assembly GCF_040303245.1). Lineage (NCBI taxonomy): Bacteria > Bacillati > Actinomycetota > Actinomycetes > Kitasatosporales > Streptomycetaceae > Kitasatospora > Kitasatospora sp. NPDC096077. The sequence goes on from NZ_JBEOSV010000033.1 coordinate 74,545, forward strand.
GCCAGGTAGCGCTAGTTCTTCAGGCGGGTGATGTAGCGACCGACGGTGTTGCGCTGCTTGGTCTCGCGGTCGAAGGCCAGCGGGCGGCCGCCGAGCCGGCCCTTGCGGTTGTCGATCTGGTCGGCGGGCTGCAGGATGATCGCGCGGATCCCGCGCTTTCGCAGGTGCCCGCGGATGGCCTGCGACGATTAGGCCAGGTCGGCCCGAGCGGAGTCCTCACGGGCAAGGAGCTTCTCGCCGGCTGCCAGAAGCTTGGCACGCTCCGCCTCCGGGTCGGCCTTCCGGGCCTTCCGCGGGCGTGGTGCCGAAGCCGCCTTCGAGGCTGCCCGTTTGGCAGGGGTCTCGACTCCCGCCTCCGCGGCCTTGGCCTGTTGCTTGAGGAGAAACGCCTCGGCAAGCATCTCCGGGACCGTCTTGCGCCGCGCCACCCGCGTTCCTCCTCGGATCCGCTGCTCCCGGTTGTTTCCCGGCAGCCCTACCCGAGCTTGCGGCGGTCGAATCGCTCCACCGTACGGTGCGTAGCGGCCGGCGTGGGTACGACAGCCGGGCCGGAGGGCGGCGCCGAGGTAGGAGCCGGTGCCGGAGGCCGACGCCACACGTGCTCTTTACGTGACGCGCGCGCCTCGTCCACCCTGGATCGATCAGCGGTTGGGATCGACCGACGGCGAAGGGGGACGCATGTCGAGAGGCACGTCGGGGGAGTACTGGTCGGAGCCTGAACTGCCGAGCGTCTTCAAGCACGCGTTGCTGAGCCGCTACATGCCCAAGTTCGGCGGGATGACCGGAGCGTACGGCAGGCGGGTGACCTACCTCGACGGCTACGCGGGCGAGGGTCGGTACGAGAACGGCGAGCCGGGCTCGGCCGCCCGGATCCTGCAGATCGCGGCGGACCTCCAGGCCAAGGCGGGTATTCACTGGACCTGCTTCTTCGCGGAGAAGTCAGCGCCGTCCTTCGCTCAACTCGGCTCGCTGGTCGCGGAGTACCAGGCGCGAGGGGTCGATGCCAGGGCGTTTCGGGGAGACGTCCTCGGTTACTTCGACGAGGTACTCGCCGCCGCGACCGGTCAGCCGTTGTTCCTCTTCCTTGATCCCTGCGGGCTCGCCTTGCCGTTCGAACGTCTCGTGGACGTGCTCGCCAAAGGCCGGCCCGGGCCAAAACCGCCGACCGAGTTCCTCCTGAACTTCAGCATGATGGCGATCCGCCGCATCGGCGGCAACTCGCAGTCGCCCAAGGGAATCGAGCGCACCAACCAGCGCCTCGACGAGGTGTGCGGCGGCCCGTGGTGGCGTGACTTCTTCGCGGGCGGCTACACCCGGGAGGCCGACGAGAAGGTCGCCGCGGAGTACAGCGCCAGGCTGGGCAAAGCCGTCGGCATGCAGATGCGCTCCGTGCCGGTCACAAAGGCGCCTGGTCAAAAGGCCGTCTACAACTTGGTGTTCGGCACCCGCCGCCAGCACGGCCTGTGGGCGTTCGGCGACGCCCACGCCCGGGCCCGTGACACTTGGTGGCAGCAACTCGAACTCCACGAGGAGGCGACGGACGACGGGTTGTTCCCCGTGGTCAGTCTGCAACGGCCCGACCCGCAGAAGGTCCGCGATCTCGCCGTGCCCGCGATGGCCGACAACCTCGCTCGTCTGTTGCGTCGCGGCCGCACCATCAGGTTGGTCGACCACACGCTGGAGGTGTTCGGCGAGTACTACGGTCAGGTCACCGAGACCGCGGCGCGCGATGCGATCAAGCTGCTGCACCGTAGGGGCGGGACACCGAGCGACGGCATGAGTCATCAGCGCGAAAAGGTCTACGACCTGCTGGTGAGGCCACCACTTACGCGCTGACTGGCAACGGCATCTGGTCCCAGGTCCGTCCGTCCAGGAGGCGACCGCCGGCCTTGGGCGTGCGACCGCCCCACTGCTTGAAGAAGAACGCCACCTCCTTCTCCAGGCAGGCGTCGCGTACCTGCTGGGCCCAGGCCGCCTCCATCGGACGGTGGGCGGGACCCGACTCGCCGCCGGCGATCACCCAGTGGATTCCGTCCAGGTCGAGCCCGTCGAGCGGACCGAGTAGCGGTTCGCAGGACAGGAACCGCACGGCGGCCGGGACGGCCCGCAGGTCGTCGACCCGGTCGAGTTCGGCCGCGGTCTCGACCGACACCCCCATCCACAGGTTCGCCGGCCAGTCCAGTCGGTCGGCAACCCGCCGCAGCCTCCTGGCCCGCTTGGTGAGCACCTGGTAGGTGTGCTGAGGGGTGTCTGCCATCACCATGAACACTCGGCGCACGAAGTCGAGCGGGACCTTCGCGTGGAACAGGTCCGACATCGAGTTCACGAACACCGTCCGTGGGCTCTTCCAGCCGTACGGCACCTCCAGGGTGTCCCGATGGAGGGTGAGGGCGAAGCCCGGGCCGGATGTCCGAGGATCGCCGTCGGCCTGGTACTTGGCCGCGCCCATCGCCTTCAGTCGCTTCGCGAGCGCGAGGGCGTAGCAGTTGTCGCAGCCGGCCGAGACCCGGTCACATCCGGTGGTGGGGTTCCATGTCGCCTCCGTCCACTCGATGCCACTTCGGTCACTCACTGCCCGCTCCTTACCACTGCCCTCCGGCGGCCACCGCTGCCGCTTCGCGTCCGCCATGGGCGGCACGGCACTCGCCCTACCATCCTCCGCTGACGCTGGCCCTGTCGAACCGGCTGGTCACACCCACTTGGAGCGCGGGTGCGCCACGTGGCGATCACTGGCCGGCATCGGTCCGGATCGGCACGTTGGGATGGATCGGTTCGAGCGGGGCGGATTCCAGAACGGTCCTCGCGCAGGCGAGGGCCTCCTCAAGGACAGTTCTGAGGCGTGGTGGCAAGTTGCCGGTGTCCAATGCGCAGACCGCCAGGGACTCCTTGAGGGCTTCTACATGGGAAGTGCGGAGGTGAGCGAGGGCGACGGGGTGGGAGAGGAGGTCTCGGAGTGCGTAGCCGTCGACGGACTCACCTGTTCTGCTTGATAGTTGCTTGATCAAGCGGTGGGTGGAGGATGTGCTGGGGCCGACTGCGTCGAGCGCGGTCAGGGCGAGGCGGGTGGTGAACAAGGCCAGGCCCTCGCCCGGTTCGTAGGCGAGGCAGTGCTCGATCGCGGCCTCGGTGGCGTAGTGGTCACCGGGGCGGCACAGGGCGGTGAGGACGGCCGTGATGGCGTTCTCCCAGGGTTCGCCGGGCTCGGTGGCTGCCAGCAGGGTGAGGGCGCCAGGCAGATCGTCGGTGGTGGCGTAGGTGAGGACGGCGACTTGGCGGCCGTCGAGGATGCGCTGGCCGATGCCGTGGTGCTCCTCGATGTGGCGCAGGGCGTCCGGCCAGCGGCCGGCGGAGGTGAGGGCGCGGGTGCCGTCGGCGATGACGACGCGCCATAGCCACTGGCGGACGTCGGCGTGCTGCTCGGAGGTTTCGGTGAGGTGGGCGGGGACGATGATGCCGTCGAGCGTTGCCTCGGTGCCGGTGGTGACGGCGCGGTAGAGGTCGAGGACGAGTTGGTGGCCGCGCTGGTGACGGCCGGCGCGGGTGTGGAGGCGGGCGAGGTTGACGATCGGTTCCAGGCCGCGGATGGCACTCATCGCAGGGAGTGGGCCGCGGTTGAGGTAGAGGGCGGCGTGGCGGTGGCAGAGCTCGCGGGCGTAGGCGGGTAGGTCGAGGTCGGAGGCGAGGAGGGCAGCCTGGTTGAAGACGGTGGAGGCGAGGCCCGGGTCATTCTGCCAGGAGGCCGTGTCGGCAAGCTCGGAGAGCCGGCCGACACGGGCGATCAGTGGCAGGCACGCGGGCCGGTGGCGGGCGACCAGTGGGAAGCGCTGGGCGATCGGTCCGGTCGGGTCCACGCGGGCTACTCCCAGGTGACGGTGATCGGGTGGTGGGGGCGGTTCAGAACGAAGCGGCCGGCGGTCGGGACCGCGGTGGCGGGGGCGTCGGGGAGTTCGATTCGCAGGGTCCGGTCGCGGAAGCCGGTGTTCCAGGTGCGGATCTGCTCGGCGACGAGGTCGGCGAGGGCGGCGCCGGCTGGGCCGTGGCCGATGACGCCGGTCTCGTAGGTCTTGTGGCCGTCAGTGTCGAGCTCGCCGGGGCGCAGGGTGAGGTAGGCGAGAGAGCCCGCGTCCACGGTGGCCATGGCACCCCAGCCGAACATGGGGGCGATGCCGCGTTCACGGGCGGTGCCGGTCACGCCCATCCTCATCAGGGAGTTGGGGAGGGTGAGGGCCAGCCACAGGTCCTGGTACTCGTAGGTGGTGCCGGCCGGTACGGTGACGCCGGTCCAGACGTCGTGGCGTTCGGTGTCGAGCACGCCGAGTAGGAGGTCGGTGTCGACGACGTCGTGCTGGTCCTTGTGGACCTGAAGGGTGACGTCGCCCTCGTGGGTGAGGGCGACGGTGCGGCGGGCGTCGTCCATGCTGCCGCGCAGCGGCATGAAGACGGCGAGCTGGTCGTCGACCGACAACCAGCTGTTCTCGCCGCGCTCGAAGGCGATGGTGCGCGAGGCGGTGCCGCGCAGGCGCAGCGGCAGGACGATCCGCCCGGTGGGCTTGACCTGCCGGAGCCAGGCGGTGGGCATCTCGCTGGTGCTGACCGTGGCGATCACGCGGTCGAACGGGGCGGCGTCGCGGTGGCCGAGCGCGCCGTCGCCGAGGATCACGTCGACGTTGGTGAGCCCGGCGTCCGTGAGGTGCTTGCGGGCGCCGTCGACGAGGTCGTCGTCCGTGTCGACGGTGACCACGTGCCCGTCGGGGCCGACGATGGTGGCCAGGTAGGCGGCGTTGACTCCGGTCCCGGCTCCGGCCTCGAAGACGCGCTCACCGGGCCGGGCGCCGAGCTGTTCGAGCATCAGGGCGACGATGGCGGGCTGGGAGGCGGCGCTGATCTGGGTGCCGGACCCGTCAGTCTTGGTGTAGGTGGGGTTGTCCGCGTAGGCGGCATCCAGGGGGAAGCCGGGCAGGAAGTGCTCGCGGGCGACGGCGCGGAAGGCGGCCTCGACCGCGTCGGAGCGGATGGCTCCCTGGTCGAGCAGCCGGTCGGTGAGGCTGTCGCGCAGTTGCTCGACGGGGATGGAAGCGTTGTTGCTGAGAGTAGTCACGTGGGCGACCCTAGTGGTTGTGCGGATGGTGGGATGCGAGGGTGCGGGGCCCTCGCCGGAATGGAAGACGGTGTCCAACGCGCGTGCGGCGGCTGCGGATTGGTGCTCGACCGGTAACCCGGCTCGGTTGGCGTGGAAGATCATCAGGTGGGCGAGGACGGCGCGCAGTCCGCGGGTGAGAAGGCCGTCCCAAGCGAGACGGACGAGGCCCTGTCCAGCCTCCTCGAAGGCGTCGACCCAGCCGGCGTGCCCGGCGAGCGGTTCACCGGGGCGGGAGAGTCGGCGGGTGTCCACGGTTATCAGGCGGCGCATCGCGGTGGTCAGGGCGGCGGCCCGTTCGGGTGCGAGGGCGGGCGATGCGGGGCGTTCGGAAGCGAACTTGGCCCAGACGGATCCCTGTTCGTACCAGTCGAGGCCGGCGGAGCGGAGCATGGCGGAGACGAGGACGACGAAGGTCTCGGTGCTGCGGAGTGCGGGCGGGTCGGGCTTGGCGGCACGGGCCATCAGGTGCAGGCTGTCGGTGTGGAAGAGCCGGTGGGTGATCTCCATGGCCTCGGGGCCACCGAACGCCTCGGTCTCCGGCTCGTAGACCACGGTGGCCCAGCCCGTGACGAGTCCCGACTCGACGAGCGTGTCCAGGAGCGCGGTGACGACGGGGGCGGAGGAGGTGGTGCGGTAGCGCAGCCGCAGCCCCTTCTTGCGCATGTACCACCAGCCCTCCAGGGCACCGGAGTTCTGGGCGTGAGCGAGGACGGGGGCCAGATGGTGAGCGGCGATCTGTTCGACGGTGGCGGGGTCGTTGAAGGTGAGGTCGTGCTGGATCCAGCGGGCGGTCATCAAGGGGGTCCTCGGTCAGGCGGTCAGGAGACAGGCATCCCAGCGGGTCACAGGCATGGTGCCGGTCGTAGGCGCGAGCAGGGCGAGGGCGGTGCCGGCCGCGCCCTCCAGGAAAGCGGGCCCCGCTGTGGCGAGGAGGTGGTGGGCCTGCGCGTCGGGGTCGGTGCGGGGCGGGTGGGCGGTGTCGAGGAGCAGGGAGGTGGCGGAGTGAAGGCGGTCCGCGTTGTGGGGGAGGGCGTCGGTGGCGGCGCGGTGGGCGATGTGGGCGAGACCGGCGTAGCCGTGGCAGACCGACAGGTCGGTGATCGCCGCGAGTGCCTTCGGATCGGCCAGTGCTGCGGCGAGAGCGCGCTCGGCGTCGTCGCGCAGGTGGTGGTCGCCGAGGGCGAAGGCGGCGAGTTGCTGGGCGCGCGCGATTCCGGCGGTGCCGTAGCACCAGCTCGGCCGCTGGGACGGCAGCGGCCGCCTGTGTCCGGCGTCGTCCAGATGGGCGGGCGTGATCCAGTACGGCCAGGCGTGGCCTTCGCGCCAGCGCTCCAGCCAGGCCAGGATGGTGCGGATCGCTTCGCGCTGGCCGTCAACCTCGATGCCGAGGCGCAGGGCCAGGGCGAGCAGCGCCAGGGGGCCTGCGATGCCGTGTGCCACGCCGGAGTTGGCGTGCCCGTCCGGGAACCGCTCATCCGGCCTGCCGGAGGGCCCGACCAACGTCCACCAGCCCGGCAGCGTTCGGCTGTCGTGCTTGACGTCATCGGTGAGGCGGACCGAGCAGTCCAGGACCCGACGGATGGCCTCGCCGCCGGGTGACCGACCCAGAAGCGCGGAGCCGATGCCGGCCAGGCCCCGGATCGCGTCGAACTCCGCGAGCGCCGGCAGGTCGCCGTGGTCGAACCGGGCGAGGGCAGCGTCGCAGCGCCGCATCGCGTCGTCCGCCACGACCTGGTCGAGGTGGACGAGGGCACGCTGGTAGGAGCCTGGCCGGGCCTTCGCGGCGCAGGCGAGGGCGTGCGTGAGCGCCGGCGCACCGTAGTACAGGTAACTCTCGGTGCCGCTCGTCACCGGGGTCGCGGCGGCGACGGACAGCCAGGCGCGGACCGGTTCCCACGGGCCCCGGCCGGTGGCGGCGCGTTCGATGTGGAGCAGGGCGATGCCGGGGGCGCCATGCGCGAGGGACTGGCGCCACCGCGGACGGGACGACCAGGCGGACGGCACGGCCTCGGGGTCGGTGAGCAGTTCGGCGATCCGGTCGGACAGACGGAGGGCGGGGTGTGCGGTGGTCACCGGTCACCGTCCCGGGCGAGGCGGGCGAGGGCGGCGGCGCGCGCCAGGTAGAGGGCCTGGGCTTCGTCGTCGAAGTCGATGCGGTGTGCCCGGACGAAGGAGCAGTGGAGGAGGGACCCGAGGACGTCGTCCGCCTGCACGCCTTCGGTGTGCGGGCTGGGGAAGAAGCGGCGGTAGGCGTCGAGCGCTTGATGGCGTGCGGGCCAGGCGCCCAGGATTGCGGCACCGGCGGGCTCGGCACGAAGGGCTGCCCAGTTGTGTGCCGGATCGGCCAGGCGTACGGCCTCGCGGAACACGGGCCGCGGCACGGCAGCCGGGGCCTGGGAGGGGACGTTGTCGACGAGCCAGTGCAAGCCCGCAGTGGCCGAGCCGGCGAACCCTGCTGTGATGGCGATGGCGTGGGCTGCGAGCAGCGCCTGCCGGTCGGGCAGCGTGGGCTGGGAGAGCTGAGTGAGGACAGCGGCGGAGTCCGTTCGGAACACCTCCTCTGCCGCGGTCCAAGCGGGTCCTTCACCCCACCGCCCGGTCTCCAGGTACGAGGTCGGGTACACGACCTCCGCGAGCAGCCCGGCTTGATGGAGTTCGGCTGTCCAGGTGCTGATCACGGCGGCTGTGGGGCCGAAGGCTGCCGGATCGGGTAGGGCGATGCGCACCCGCAGGTGGTGACGCGGGTCGCGGAAGCGGACGAACCACCACTTCGGTTTGCCGAGCCGCTCCAGAAGGTCGGGTAGGTGGCGGGCGAGGACGGTGTCCTGGCGTTCCAGGTCGCCGTAGAGGGATACGAGCAGCACGCGGGAAGTGCCTGGCGCTTCGCCGTGGCCGCGCCGCAGGATTCGGCTCGGGCTGGGCTTGGGCAGGCGCGGCCACGCCGGCGCCCGGGTGACGGTGACGGGAACGACGATCTCGTGGGCTCGACCGCCCGTCCAGCCGAGGTCGGCGGGCTCGGGCTCCTCGACCAGGACAGCGTGCGGAGCGAAGCGGAGGTGGTCACGTAGCAGGGCCAGGTGGCCGGGATGGTCCAGGTCGAGCGGCAGGCCCTGACTGTCGGCGGCCAGCATCACGTGCCGCGGGGCTCGGCGCCGCTCCGCCCATGACGTGAGGGCCTCATCCCACCGTCGCTGCGAGGCGTCGCCGGAGGGAAGTTCGGCGGCGGTGAGGCGCCAGATGGCGGGGGAGAGGATGACCTGCCGGTGCCGCAGCCGAGGCCGGAAGGGCAGTGCGTGGAGCGAACCCCAGTCGAATCGGGTGACCTGTGCGGCCTGGGCGCGGGACAGCTCGGTGATCAGCCGGGCGAGCGGCGGAGTGTGGTGGCGGAGGTTGAGGGCGTGGGTGGCGGCGGCCTCGATTCTTACACCGAGTGCCGGTGCCGCCAGGTACATGCGCCGCCCGTCGCAACCCACCGCCAGGTCCTGCGGGCCGAGGGTGCCTTCGGCGGCGAGGCGGTGCTCGGCGAGGCTGATCACCGGCCGCCCCGTCGGCAGGCTTCGGGCGACGTGCCCGCTGGCGGGATCCAGCGGCGGGAACGAGATCTGGGCGGTGACGGCGTGCTCGTCCATCGTCGGGAGGTCCGCCAGCAGGGTGGTGAAGGCAGTCCGGTTCTCGGGTTCGAGGAGGTGGAGGAAGCGGCCGGCCGAGACGCCGGCGGCCCGGGACACCGAGACCACCTCCAACCGGAACTCACCCCGGTCGAGCGTCTCTTGGCTGCGGGCGTGGACGCGGGTGATGACCTCCAGATGCGGGGGAAGGCGGGGTTCGTCCGGGCCCAGCTGGAGGGAGGCCAACAGCGTTTCGTCGAGGACGACCTCACGCGTGCCGTCGAGAGCGGCTCGCTGGGCGAGTGCGGCGAGCAGCTCGTCGCGCTTGTCGAAGCGCGGCTTCTCGACGGGCCGGGCACCGGGGTAGCTGTCGGGCCAGCCGATTCCGCTGTCGGCCACCATGTCGAGCAGCGGGACCAGGGTGCCGCGGCCGTAGCGCTCGTAGAAGCGCTGGTGGTAGGCCCGCCATGCTGCCGTGCCGTTGGGCGCGGCACTGAGCCGGGCCAGTAGGTGGGCGGCTCGGGCGGCCTCGTCAGCCACCGGGCGGGGGAGGACCAGGTCGGCGTCCAGTCGAAGGTCGACGGCGGCCACCGGCGGACGACTGTCGGCGGTCCGGAGGTCCGTCAGGATCTCGGCTGCATCGGGGATGTGCTCGGCGCTGATCTTCGACAAGACCGTGAGGAGGTGCCCGAGCGGGTCGGGGTCGGTCGCCGGAGCGTGCAGGTTCGTGATGAGCACTCGCTGGGCGACGAGCTGGGACAGGATGCCGGTGACCTGTTCGGCCGATGCGGCGGGGAACTCGGTGTGGACGGCTTCGGTCAAGTCCCGGAAGCGGAGCGGGAGACGGGCAGTGGAGAGGGCGAAGGCGACGGGACGGGTGTGTCGTAGTGTCGTCTCGGCCGTGGCCGTGTTGCCGCTGGCCCGGGGGACCGGTCGATGGGGGACGACGAGGCGATCGCCCCGTACCTGGACGGTGTTGTTCGCCGTCACGTCCAGGAGCGCCAGCACGGTGGGGTAGGACTCCAGCAGGCCGACAGCCTGTGCGAGCAGGGACTCCGAGGCACTGGTGACAGTGCGGTGCCGGTCGCCCCAACGCACCACGCAGGAGGGTCCGAACGATGCCGCCTGCACACCTGCGAAGCGTCCGAACGGGGTGGCGCGGCCGGCCGCGCGCAGGAGGTAGCGGGCGGTGGAGAGCGCGGCACGCCGCACTTCGCGCACGGCGGGTTGCGAGTGGCCGAGCAACTGGGCAACGCGATCGGCGAGGGCCGGGCTGGCCAGTTCAAGGGCGCGGGCGAGCTGGTCGTCGGCCCACAGGGCCCGCAGCCACTGTGCCTGCTGGAGGGCCTCGGCAGGTCCGGTGGCCGAGAGGTCGGGCCAGGCCGGCACTCGCAGGTCGGGGCGGGCGACGGCGCGTACGAGCGCCACGTCGGCGGCGCGGTAGGCGGCCTTGGGGTTGGGTGGGCGCATCGCTGCGGACCTCGGGATTCGGAGATGGGGCGGGGGCGGGTGGTTCCCCGGGAGCAGGTCCCGGGGAACCACCCGCGAGGGTCAGTGCACGCCGGTGGTGCAGGCGCCACAGGTGGAGCCGCAGCCGTCGTCGGTGAGGACCTGCAGGCTGGCTGCGTCGGTGGTCTCGACGGTGCGCACGTCGAGGTCGAACTCGTCGCCGTCGGCAGCGGCCGTGGTGGCCTTGGTCTCGGCCGGGATCATCTGAACCATGGTGGCTCCTCCTTGAGGGTTTCCCTTGCGGGTGCCTGGAGCCGGGGCGCGGGTGCGCCCCGCATCACCAGGAGTCGATGGGTCGGCAGCGCCGCGAGTCGACGGCCGACTGCCCGGCGGGGGCGGGCGGTTCGACGGACTCTGCGGCGTGGGTGCCCCCGTGCGGGGTGGGGAGGCTGGTGGGGGACCACGGCTGGCGGAAGCCGGGCCCGAGACCGAGCGCGGGGTGCGGCTCGCCCAGCGCGCGCAGTATCAGCCGCTCGCCCGAGAACGCGGTGCGGCCGTGCAGCAGACGGTGGTTGTCCAGCACAACGCCCTGTCCGGGGACCAGCCGGAGTCGGTGAGTGTTCCGTTCGATGGCCTGGCGGAGGGTGGGCAGGTGGGCCTGGGCGTCGGGGGAGAACCGGGCCAGGTCGTCCTGGCGCAGTCGCAACCGCCACCACCCGGCGGGCAGTTGCTGGAACACCGAGGCGAAGTGGCCACTCGATCCGCCGAAGTACGCGGCTCGCTCCGCGGAGAATGCCTCGATGGCGGCGGGGTGGTACGCGGCCAGCTCGGCGAGGACGGCCCGGCCGTCCACCAGCAGGCTCTCACCGCCGCTGTCGCCGGCCCGCGCGCACGCAAGCAGAAGCAGGCGGGGTGGATCCGGGTGCTGCGCGCACTCGGTGTGCAGGGTCAGCGCGCCGCGCCCCAGGCCCGCGAAGCCCGGCCGTCCGCTGTGGCGGCCGGTGTCGCGGATGACGGTCAGCCCGTCCGGGTCGGCATCCCGGTGCTGCCACAACGAGGACATCAACCGGCCGGTCGCGACGAGCACATCGTCCCGACCGCCCAACCTTGCGAGCCTCAGCAGGCCGTCCTCACGCAGCACCTCACCGGCCTGCTCGCGCGCCGCTCCGTCCAGTCCGCCCGTGACGAAGTCGTCTCCGTTGGTGTTGAACGACGGCATGGTGAAGCTCCCTCGTGGGACCGAGTGGGTGGGAGGCGACACACTCTCCATGCCCCTCCCGCCCGATGGAAAGTGACAGATTGTCAAAGCGTGATCACCGGACCGTGGGGCATCGCGGAGGCCCGCGGCTGCTACCTTCGACAGGCCCGTGCCCGTCTGCGTGCCTCGGAAGAAGCGATGAACGAGACTGAACAGCCCTACGTGCCAAAGGCCTTCCCGATCTCCATCAAGGGCGTCGTCCTCGACCCGCAGCAACGGGTGCTGCTGCTGAAGAACGAACGCCAGGAGTGGGAGCTGCCCGGCGGGAAGCTGGAGGGCACCGAGACCCCCGAAGAGCGGGTTGTCACCGAGATCCACGAGGAGAGCGGCTGGACGGCCACCGCCGGCCCCCTGCTGGACGTGTGGCTGTACGAACCGATCCCCGGCCGCCAGGTCTTCATCGTCACCTACGGCTGCACCACCACCGACGCGCACCAGGCCCCGGTCGTCAGCCACGAACACAAGGAAGCCGGCCTCTTCCACCGCGACGAGGTGCCCGGCCTGGCCATGCCGCAGGGCTACAAGGACTCCATCGCCCGCTGGTACGAACTGCACCACCAGGCCTGACCGGTGACCCGGATCGACCCCCACAGCGGCATCCGCTGGCACTGGACCACCCCCAGAGCCCAGGACATCCTGCGCCGCCGAGCCCTGCCCGAGATCCTCCAGCTCTACCGCGAGCTCCACGGGCTGCCGCAGCAGGAACTCGCCGACGTCCTCGGCTACTCCACCAGCTACGTCTCCCGCATCGAGACCGGCTCGCGCACCATCACCGACCTGGGCGCCCTGCGCCACATCGCCGAACGCCTCGGCCTCCCGCCGCACTGCCTCGGTATCACCGACGACGCGGACGGAGACCACCAACTCGTGATCCAGCTCGCCGAATCCGTGCTGCGACTGGCCGAGATCGCCCGCCAGGCCGGCCAGGCCACCACCGCCGTCGCCGAGCTGTGGCCGTTGGTCGCCCGCCTGGAGGCCCGCACCGCCGACGGCCACGCCGACCTCGACACTTTGCGCCTGCTCGCCCGGGCCCGAGTCGGCCTCGGCGTCGCCCTCGGCCACGTCCTGCCGGAGGAGCGCCTCGCCACCGCCGCCCGCTGGACCGGCAAGGGCCTGAACGTTGCCCGGCGCCTGGGCGACCCCGGCCTGCACGCCAACGCTCTGCGCCACCACGGCAACGAACTGCGCAAGGCCGGGTTGCACCTGCGCGCGCTGGACCGGCTCGGGCAGGCCCGTGACACTGCTCGCACCGCCACCGAACGCGCCGAGGCGATCGTCCTGCTCGCCCGCGCCGCCGGGGCCGCGGGCAACGCCGTCATCTTCGACACCGCGATCGAGGAGGGTCACCGTCTCCTGGACGAGGCGGCGCCCACCGCCCTGTTCTCCGAGTTCACCCTCCACGAGGTTCGGCTCCGGGGTCTCATGAGCACCGGCCGGGTCGCAGAAGCTGTCCGGCATCTCGATCACGCGCCCGCCGCCGGACTCGCGGCGACCTCCCAGTGGCGGATCATCGCGGCGATCACCGCGGGCGAGGTGCTGCTGAGGAAGGGGGATTCCAACAGAGCGGCGCAGCAGCTCGGCGCGGCGGTCGATGGGGCGATCCTTCACCACCTGCCGCACCAGATCCAGCGCGTCGTGCGGGCCGGCCGCAGCCTGCCCGAGGTCCGGGAACGCGCGGGCGACGCCTTGGCGCGGTTGCGGGCCGAGATAGCGGCCTGATCTCGGGCCCGGCAGTGAGGCGGCGATGTACACGGCGGATTTCACATCCCTGAGCTCTGGGCTGAAATGTCTGGGACGGTGTGGTGGGGCGCTGCTGAGCGTGTGGAGCGGCGCCCCACGTTGATCACTGGCCGGAGGCGGTCCAGATCGGGATGTCCTTGGCAGCCGGAGCCGTCCAGATCGGCGCATGGGGCTCGGCGACCTGGGCGGATGCGCCGGGTGGGCCGCGGGGGCAGCGAAGGGACTTCACTCGGACAGCAGCGCGAGCAGTCGGCTCTGCAGGCGTTCCACGTCGCGGCTGCTGCCCAGGTTCCGGTACTGGTCCTGGCCGGCGGTGTACCAGCTGGCGGCGAGTGCAGGCAGTTTGCCGCGTTCGGCGGCCTGTCCGAGGAACTCGATGCCGTAGGCCGCCCAGCGGCGGTGGCCGAGGCGCACGAACTCCTGCACGGCGGTGTTGATGGTGCCCGCCGCGACGTCGTGCTCGCCGGCCAGGGACTGGGCCTCGCCCAGGAAGACCTTCGCCCGGGCCACGTTCAGCGGGTCGGGCGGGGTGAGCGATTCGAGGTCGGCGACGGCCTGCTGGAGCAGCGGGATGCCGAGGTCGGTGTTGCCCTGGCGGGCGGCAGCGGAGCCGAGGAGGATCTCGGCGAGGCCGGCGCCGCGCCGGTCGTCGAGGTCGGCGTAGAGCTCGATGGCGCGGGTGAGTTCGGGCTCGGCGACGGCGTGCCGCTCGGCGTCGTACAGGGTGGCGCCGATGCCGGCGGTGCACTGGGCGATGCGGACGGGGTCCTGGTCCTCGGCGGCGAGAGTTCGGCTTTCCTCGTAGAACCGGAGAGCGTCCTCGTGTTCGCCGGTGCGTTTGTGCGAGATGGCCAGGGTGGTGGTCATCTCGTAGACGGCCAGCGGGTGGCCCCAGATTCGAGCGGAGCCGAGGCCCAGCTTGTGGCAGGTGAGGCTCAGGTCGGTTCGCCGCAGGCGGTGGAACAGTGGCCACAGGTCGTGGACCAGGACTGTGGCGGCTTGGTGCTCGCCGAGGGTGCGGGCGGCCGTGAGGGCGGACCGGACGCCGGGCGAGCTGGACCGCCGGCTGGTGGAAGTGCTCACCCGGCCTTCCCGCACGAGGTCATAGCCCGATATTCGACTTCGGCCCCATGTACGAACCGGCGCGCGGCCAGCCGGCCCTGGCCAGGTCCACGAACCGCTCGGAGAAGCCGTGACCGGGAAGATCATCGATCTTCACCCACTCCACGCCCCGGATCGGCCGGGTGTCGGCACCGTCCGCGACGTCGCCGATCCGGCCGCCGATCACCTCGACCTCGAACGAGATGTGCACGACGCAGGCCGCAGTGACGTCGCAGACGTACAACAGGCGACCGACCTCGACATCGAGCCCGGTCTCCTCGCGCATCTCCCGACGCAGGGCCTGGGTCAGCGTCTCGCCGTCCTCGGCCTTCCCGCCAGGCAGGGACCACGTCCGCGGCCCCTCGGTGTTCTGGTTCAGCAGCAGCATCTGGCCGTCCCGCACTGCGATGCCCGTCACACGTGTATGCATGCGCGCACCGTACAGCGTCCCAACACCGCTAGGAGAAAAGTCCGTTGAAGAATCCACCCATCCCTGTGGTCATCGCCGCCGGTGGGCTGGGCACCCGGGTGGCCGGCTGGTCGCGAATGCTGCCCAAGGAGTTTCGCCCGGTCGGAGGACAGCCCGGCCTGCTCCAAGGGCCGGATTCGACCTGCTCCGGAAGATGATCCTGCTTCAGTAGATCCCCAGATCCCCAGATCCCCGCGACCAGGGTCAGAGCTCGGCCGTCCAGGCTCCGACAGGGTGCTCGCCGGGCGGCAGCCACAGCTGAGGCTGCGACTCCCAATGTCCCTCGTCGGCTTGTTCTTCCCAGTGAAAGCGCCCGTTCGCGTCGGGCCATGCCACCTGCAGGACAGGGAGGGGCGGCCGCCGGTAGAACCCGATGGCCCGCCCGAAGAAGGTCCGGTACCAGCGAGGATCGGCGTTCCTGAGTCTCACCTGCTGGCCGCCGCCGACACCCCGATGTTCTTGACCGTCGGCCAGGACCGCGCCCGACGCGGCCTTCTGGCCAAGCGTGTTGAGGATGCGGTGCATGAGGTGGACGTCGAGCCCGAACATCGCGAGCTCAGGCTCACCGTATGTATGGGACAGGCCGATCGTGTAGGCGAACCCAGGGCCGATCTCATCCTCGGGAACCATCGTCACGTGCCATCCGTGCTCCTGGACATTGCCGGTGATCGTCAAGTCAACGTGGTCTGCATCGTCCCGGTCACCGTAGTCATGGCACAGGACACAGCGGCACTGGAATGGATCACCGGTCATGCATGGAGAGTATGAGGTGAGTGTTCGAGCCGACGCAGCGGGCCCGCATCCGACCGTCACTCTCCGCGACCGATCCCCAAGATCTATGCCAGAACCGAGTTTTGACGTCACCGGGGTACTTGCCAGGCCAGCATCGGGAGTGCTCCTGGTGAAAGGCCCTGGTCATGCCGCAGATTTCGAAGGTCGAGCTGTACGCCGCGATCCGGCGTGACCACCGGGACGGCATGAAGCTGCGGGCGATCGAGCGCAAGTACAACCTGTCGTGGCGGACGATCAGGACCGCGCCGGTCACTGCTCGGCCGGGCCGCTACCGGCCCACCGACAAGGTCCTCGCCTTCCTTGCCCGCCTGTGACACAAATGATCGAAGGCCGCAGGTCCGGCTATGCGACACTCACCGCGTGATGACGCCCAGAGAACTGCGCGAGGCATGCCCAACCGGTGGAGGTCCCTACGCCTGCCCTTGTTGCAAACTCCTGACCTTGGACGCCCGCTGCGACTGGGAGATCTGCCCCGAATGCGGCTGGGAAGACGACGGTCAGGACGACTTGAACGCCGACGAGGTATGGGGCGGTCCCAACGGATCCGAAAGCCTCACCGACGCCCGCCTCCGCTACTCTAAGTATGCCGCGACCGCCAGAGCAACAGACTCAGGATCGGCCGCAAACGGCGGTCAGGGCAGGTGGCTCGAAGCCTGCCGGAGTTACCGCGCCTCTCGGCGCTTGCCACAGCACTTCGATGCCACGCCCGCCCCGGTGACTATGCCGAACACCGCCGAGCGGAACGGCGGTTCAAGCAGCGGTGATCTCGCAAACTGAGACGCCCCTCGGCACAGTCGCGGTCTCGGCATAGGTCCAGCTATGCGGATATCGGCATAGATTGATGAGCTCGGCTACATGGAACTCGACCGCCACGGCGCCGAACTGCTCTTCCAGGTCCTCTCCGAACGCGAGGAGAAGAACAGCGTCGCCATCGCCTCCAACGAGTCGTTCGGCAAAGCGCACATGTTCCGGCGAACCTGTGCGAGGTGGCGCCGAAGTGGGGCAGGTTCCTGCTCGCGCCAGGCCCGTGTGACTTGGCGGGCCGCAGTGGGGCGCCGACCGCGCATACTCGGTGTCCGCGGAACACGCGGACATGGGACTCTGTCCCTCATGAGTGAGTCCACCCCCTATGACCAGGACCGAGCCGCATACTCCCGCGAAGGGCTGGCCCGACTCGTACTCGCCGACAACGCCACGGAGGTGGCTGACGGTGCCGCGGGGCTGGTGGGAACCCGCAATGATGCCGACACCGGATTCGGCGGCCGAGTCAGTCAGGCCCGGCAGCTCGTTGACCTGGCCGAACGGACTCTGAATTCGGCTGTCATCTACGAAGTCGAACGTGGCAGTTCCTGGGCACAGATCGCGGCCTACCTGGAGATCAGCGCTGAGGAGGCCGAACAGCGGTATGTCCCCGCTGTCCAGGCGTGGAACAACGCGTTCGAGGAGCCGTACCGACTGGACGAAACCGGTCGTAAGCGCATCCCGCAGCTGCCCACCGCGGCATACGACCCCAACTGGGCATGCACTCAGTTGGATCGGTGGGCCTACCTTCGGCACGTCGGAATCGACGACAGGCAGGCTGTCAGTGCCAGTCTCGTCATGGCCGAGGCTGCGGACGAGCAGGTCCCCGGCGCCCGGACCTAGGGTGTCCGTTCGTGCTGATCCGGAAGTCGTCCTGAGTCGATGTGATCAGCAAGGTAGATGAGGGTGGCTTCGGGGTCCATGCCGAAGGCTGCGGCGACAAGCTTGGGGTCCATCGTGTTCACGAGGAACGTCGACGCGCTCTCGGACCTCGGCGGCAAGGTGCACACCACCGCGGCCAACTACGCCGCAGCAGACCACGGTGCCCAGCAGCAGTACCAGCAGGGGGCCTGAGCGTGCCGGACCACGATGCGCACCCGCTCGGCGAGGAGATCGACAGTCATCGCCAGCAGGCCGAGAAGCTGAAGAAGACCATCGACGAGTCCCATGGCATGTGGGGCGCCGGCGACTTGAAGTACGCCGTCCACGATGCCCTGCAGCTGGCCGCGCCCAAGGGCGACTCCGGCAAACTCGGCGGATCACGTGGTATGTGGTGGAACTTCATCGGGCGCACCCACGACGACATCCTTCGGGCCCGCGAGGAGTGGCAGGCCGCCGCCGACCGCTTCGGCGCTGTCCAGGGCTACCCATGACGAGATCAAGGCCTTCGACGACCAGATCCACCCGCACGCCGCCGACCCCCGCTGGCTTGCCGACCGAATTTCCCCGGTACAGCTTGAGGCGGTCTCGGCCCAGACGGCGGGGACGGGCTGCAACGGTGTCAACTGGGACCAAGGCCAGCACAACACCTGCGTGGCGGCGTCGACGGTGACCGCCCGGGCGATGGTCGACCCCCTGTTCGCCTTCCAGCTCACCACCGGCGGCCACCCGGACGACCCGGCGTACGACAACGGCAAGGCCTCGAAGGAGCGATGGGACAAGGAGACCAACCGGGTCTACGACACCCGCTCCTGGATGCACCTGGGCCAGGACGGGATGTGGGACTGGGAGTCCCAGGACATCGCCGACGACGAGATCGCCAAGCACACCGGCGCGGAGTACCACAACGTGGACCTCGACAGCCATGAAAAGCGCCAGAACGCGCTGGCCGAGATCGAGCAGAAAGTCGACGAGGGCAAACCCGTCCCGTTGTCTGTCCACGGCGGCACGCTGTTCAACCCCCACGGCCACCAGATGATGATCATCGGGCACCGGGGCGACCAGCTGGAGATCTACAACCCCTGGGGCTACACCGTCTGGGTCAGCGAGAGCGACTTCATCAACAACCACATGCAAGGCGCCTCCGACGACAGGCACCCTGAAGTCCGAAGCGTGCGAATGCCCAAGTGAGGCCACGAATTGAGCACCCCACACCCCCGAAGTGACGGCCAGCTGGCCGAGCTGGACGTCGAGGTCCTCCTGCGCTTCGGCCTTCCCGACCCGGGAGCGCACCGCTCCACCCTGTTCGGCGACGGCACGGTGGCCGCCGCGATCACCGTCGACCGCCTCGGCGTCCTGCCGCGCGCTCTGGCCTTCCTCGCAGAGGTGGTCCGCGCCGGCGGCACCCGCTTCGCAGCCGGCCTGCCCGAGCCGCTGCCCGGCCCAGCGGCCGTGGTGGCGCGCGCCTGGCTGGAGGCAGCGGCCATGGTCGTGCAGGACACGACAGGGGACCAGCTGGTCGCCCGCTGGCTCGACGCGGTCGCCGCCGTGCTGGCGCTGCGCGTCACCTACCGAGGGGCGACCCCATGACGTGGCGGTGGCGCCGATTCCTGCTGGCGGTGGCCGCCGTGCTGGCCGTCGCGGCCACCGTGGGCGCCGTGGCCATTCACAAGATGACCACGGGAGAGCTCAGCCACGGCACGGTGTTCACCCAGACTTCGGGAGAGCTCACCGTCAACCCGGGTGACGTGTTCTCGATCGAGGTGTTCGCCTACCGGGAGGCGGGCGACAACTGGACCATGGCCACCCCTGCCCCCGATCCGGCCATCGTGCAGGCCACCGGAGACGAGTACGTCGACAACTTCGGCGTCCAGGACGTGTTCGGCTTCGGTGGGACCGGAGACCTTGGCACGGGAGGCCACTACTACTTCACGTTCCGCGCCGCCCAGCACCCCGGCACAACCACCATCACCCTGCACGTCGCCTACCGCGACGAGCTCGGCGGCACCTTCTCCGGCGGCCCGCAGCAGACCAGGCGCCGGTTCACCGTCGACGTCCGCTGAACCGCCTCCAGCCGGCAGCCCGCTTCCTCCCCGCCCGGGGTGATCGGCGGTGGCGCGAATCGGGGCAGCAGCTCGGCCTGCTTGGTGGCGGCCGGTCAACGCGTCCTGTTCGGCTCTTCGAGCCGGCCGTGCCGGGTCAGCGGGGCGGCTGGCCGCGGCCGCGGTCGTCGGACGGGTGCCTGGGCCGGCCTCAGTGGCGGTGAGGCCGCCAGCTCGCCGGAGGAGAGGCGGGCTCCTGAGGGGGCCCGCCGCCCAGTGCAGCGGCGGGCCCGGGGACGGGTCCGCGGGCCCTGCCCTTGCCGAAAACGTCATCCGCTCCGATCAGGCAGCATGTTGGTACTCATGGAGGAGCCCGCCGAGTCGGTCGCGTCGTCGTATGTAGAGGCGGGCGATGTGCCCTGGATCGGTGATCGGCCGGGGGAGTGGGTGCAGGGGGCGGGCGTTGGCGATGCCCTGCTGTGGCCGATGCCCGTTTTAGAAGGTCTCGAACTCGCATAGGGCGTGCAGGAGATGGCGCTGGTTCCAGATCAATGTCCGGTCCAGCAGTTCTCGCCTGCAGGTTTGCACCCAGCGCTCCGTGATGGAGTTCATTCCCGGCATCCGGACGCCGCTGAGTACCACCTCGATGCCCGCGTCCTTGAGTACCTCGTCGAACAGCTGCGGGAACTTCCCGTCCCGGTCCCGGATCAGAAAGCGGACCCGGCAG
The DNA here is from genome assembly GCF_040303245.1 of Kitasatospora sp. NPDC096077. Classification (NCBI taxonomy): domain Bacteria; kingdom Bacillati; phylum Actinomycetota; class Actinomycetes; order Kitasatosporales; family Streptomycetaceae; genus Kitasatospora; species Kitasatospora sp. NPDC096077. The sequence continues at coordinate 94,551 of NZ_JBEOSV010000033.1, forward strand.
CCGGCGTCCTCAAGATCCATGACGAGATTCCTCGCCGCCTGGGCCACCCAGGCCGCGGTCGGGTGCGCGGTTGCGCCCAGGACCCGGATCCGGCGGCTGGCGTGCTCGATCACCGCGAACACGTACAACCGGGCCCCGGACAGGGTGACTGTCTCGAAGAAGTCGCACGCGAGGAGCGCGTCGGCCTGGGAGCGCAGAAAGTCCGCCCACGTGGTGGAGGTCCGCTCGGGTGACGGCGGGATCCCGGCCTTCTGGAGGATCTCCCACACCGTGGACGCGGCCGCCTTCACGCCGAGGACGAGAAGCTCGCCGTGAAGGGGGCGGTACCCCCACCCCGGATTCTCCGCAGCCAGGCGCAGGACCAGGGCGCGGATGGAGCGTACGGTGCGCGGCCGCCCTCCGCGCTTGGGACGGGACCGGGCAGCGTGACGGCGGGCGACCAGGTCGCGGTGCCAGCGAAGAACGGTGTCCGGCCGTACCAGCAGCCGCATCCGGCGGAGCACCTGCGTCGGCAGGTGGTGGAGCAGTGCCGCAAGGAATGCCCGGTCGCTCGCTTCGAACCGGACCCGCTGCCCGCCCAGCTGCCGCTCCAGCACCGCGATCTGATGGCGCAGGGCCAGGATCTCCACGTCCTTGTCGCGGTCGCTCATCGGCAGCAGACGCAGCATCGCGAACGCGTTGGTCACGCCCAGGTACGCCAGTCTCAGCAGCACGATCCATCAGCCTGACACGCTCACCCGGCACCCATGGCTATTCATGAGAAGGAGCAGGTCACAGGCCCCGGATGAGGTTTTCGGCAGGAGCAGCGCTCGGTTCCGCGCATCCGCGCAGTCGTTCCTTCGTCCTCCCGGCCTGGCGGCCGTGATCGCCCTGGCGGCGGCATGACGCTCAGGCGGCGGTGCGGTGCTCGTCCTCGTCGATGGCGTCGTAGAGGTGGGTCTCCTGGGCCCAGCTGGTGAGGGTGCGCCGGTCGACCAGGATGAGGTCGTGGCGGGCGGCGAAGGCGGCGGCGTCGCGGGTGAAGCCGTTGAGTCCGATCATGACGGGTACGTCGGCGCCGTGTTCGGGCCGGGCGGTGCCGTTGAAGGTTTGGACGTCCCGGGAGCCGACCGGTTTGTTGTAGTGCTTGCACTGGAGGACGACCTTGCGGCCGTGGTGGTCCCAGGCGGTGACGTCCGCGCCGAGGTCGCCGGAGCGGCCGGAGTGCTGTACCCGGGTGAAGCCGTCCCGGACGAGCAGCGCCGCGCAGGCCTTCTCGAAGTCGGTCGGGTGCATCACGTCGAGATGATGGATCGGGTAGGTCAGGGTGGCCGGTTCCTCGTCCTCGTACCCCTCGTCCGCGTAGGGTACGTACCCGCGTGGGGCGAAGAAGAGCCAGGCTGCCGCCAGAACGGGAGCCAGGACGATCGGACTGGCGATGAGGGCCGACCACCAGGGATGGTCGGTGATCCAACCCCACACGTCCGTGCTCAGCCAGTGCCAGAACGAGGTGGTCAGCCACTGCCAGAAGACCTTGGCGGCGGCCACGGTCAGAACCGCTCCGGCGATGAACTTCAGCAGCGGGTCGAAGGAGCCGTCATCGCGCACTACGGTGCCCTCCCTGTCGGATTCGGTGTGCCGGAGCCGGGCCACCGGGTGGCCTGCGTCCCGGTGTTCGGGCGGGCAGGCGGAGCAGGTCGTGCAGTGCGACGCCGTGCTCCGCCCACTGCCGCAGGCGGTCGCGGTCGACCCAGTGCACGCCGTGCCGGTCGCCCCAGGCCTGGGCGTCGCGGGTGAAGGACCCATTGGTGACGACGACCGCGGTGTCGGCCCCGTGCACCGGGCCGGCGGTGCCGTTCACCTGGTACATCACCTGGGAGGCGACTTTGGCGCCGACCTTGGTGTGCTTGGCCTGGAGCACGATGCGGCCCAGGGCTGGATGACGGCCGATCACGTCGGCGGCCTGGTCGCCCTGCTGCCCGACCTTGCGGGCACTCCAGCCGTCGCGCACCAGTAGATCCCGCAGCGCGTACTCGAACTCCTGGTCGTCCAGGGCGTCGATGCCGGACAGACCGAGCCGCAGCGTCGCCAGGCGCTCGGTGCGGCGCCGGTCCGCGGCCTGGCACCGCACCCACCACGCTGCCGCGCCGAGGACGGCCGCGACCGCCATGCCGGCGAGAACGGGCCAAAGCCGTAGGGCCGCCCGGGCACCGGCCTCGGCCGCCTGGACAAGGAGGACGAGCACTGCGACGGCGACAGCGCAGGCCGCGACAGACTCGATGGTGCCGCGCGGCCGGCGCAGTCTGTGCCGCCTGCGGGCCATCAACGCCCCGCCGGGGCCGAGGCCGCCGGCGCGGGAGCCGGCGGCGGGGCTGCGTCGGCGTCGCCGAAACCGATGAAGTGCCCCCACAGCCACACCGCGGCACAGATCCCGGCGATCGTCCAACCGCTCATCCTCTTCGCGCTCGCGCCCGGGCGCGGATTGCGGCGGATGTGGCTGCGCACGACGTGGAAACCCTCGGGTACCGGCATCGGCCTCTTCTCCCCTCCATCGGCGAACCGCGCGGCGCGGCCCGTCCCGCTCCCTGATGTAGCAGCGAGCCACGACAGGAACCGGCGGAACAGCGGCAGATGATCAGAGGCCAGGTCGCGAACCGGACAACGCGATTGCGTGCGTCACCTTCTGCCGCCGGCCCCGCAAGGTGACCCTGGCCTCGCGGGATCGGGTAGGCCCGCAAGGTCGTGCGGGAAAGTGGGCAGCCGTCTACGCTGATCGCGGTCTAAGGGCGTCCGCCAGTAGGTGGTTGCAGCAAGGCAGGCACGGCTCACCCGATCATGGAGTTCTCTACGCTTCATGATCACCGGGGGATCCGTGCCT
>NZ_JBEOSV010000034.1:0-96027 GCF_040303245.1 Kitasatospora sp. NPDC096077
AGCTACCTCGCCGGCCTCCACCTTCGCGGCGCAATGATCTGGATCAAAGACCTCACCAGAAGCACCACTTGATCACGACCGAATACGCGCCCTAGTGGCTGTCCGCGCTCGGGGCGTCAGCGGGCAGGGTCCGGGGACGGAGCGTCAGCGGGACGGGCGGCGGGGGTCGCGGATGCCGGCCAGCACGGTGATCAGTCCGGCCAGGGAGAGCCCGGCGGCGGTCAGGAAGGCGGCCCGATAGCCGGTCAGCACGTCGTCGGCGGTCGTGGCCACGGTGGACAGGACGGCGAGGCCGAGCCCGCCCCCGACCTGCAACGCGGTGTTGAACATGGCGCCGGCCAGGGCCTGTTCGCCGCTCCCCGCGCCGGACAGGGCGGTGATGTTCGCGGGGACGAAGGTCTGCGAGAGGCCGACGATCAGGACGACCAGGATCGGCAGGACCACGAGCCAGTAGTCGGCGCCCGGCCCGACCAGGGCGAACAGGGCGAGTCCGACCGTGGAGCAGCTCAGTCCGAATAGCATGAGGCGGCGCACGCCCACCCGCGGCACCAGGCGTCCCGCGACCAGGGGCAGCAGGGTGCCGCCGACGGCCAGCGGCAGGAAGGCCGCGCCGGTGGCGAGCGGCCCGAAGCCGAGCACGTTCTGCAGGAGCAGTGCGGCGAAGTAGTTCACCCCGACCCAGCCCGCGTACATGAACACGGCGACGGCCAGGGCCGCGGCGAGGTTCGGCCGCCGCCACACCGCCGGCGGGACCAGTGGTTCGGCCACCCGCCGCTGCCGGAGCGCGAAGCCCGCGAGGAGGGCTGCCGCGGCGACCGCAGCCGCCCAGCCGGCCGGATCGGCCGCGTCCCCGCCCAGTCGGGTCGAGGCGAAGGACAGGCCCAGCAGACCGCCCGTCGCCAGCGCGGCACCGGGCAGGTCGAGGCGGCCGCGGGCCCGGTCGCCGGGATCGTCCGCGGGGATCAGCGCGAGCACGGCGACCACGAGCACGACCACCACCAGGACGTTCACGGCGAACATCGCCCGCCACCCGACCGAGCCGGCCAGCGCCCCGCCGACGACCAGCCCGAACGCGAGCCCGACGCCGCCCATCGCCCCGAACGCCCCCAGCGCCCGCGACCGCCCCGGCTCCTCCCGCCACAGTGCGCCGATCAGCCCGAGCGCGGCCGAGACGGTCACCGCGGCGCCGGCCCCCTGGACGGCACGGGCCGCCACCGCGAGCAGCAGCGAAGGCGACGCCCACACCACGGCGGACGCAGCGGCGAACACGGCCATCCCGCCCAGCAGTGCCCGCCGCCGCCCGTACAGGTCGGCGGCCCGACCGGCCACCAGCAGGAAGCCGGCGAACATCAGGGAGTAGGCCGACACCACCCAGGAGAGCTGCCCGGGGGAGGCGTGCCAGTCCCTGGCCATCGCGGGCAGGGCCATGTTGACGGAGGAGAGGTTCATGATGTCGAGCGCCTGGGCGGTGCACAGGACGGCCAGCACCGCCGCGGAGCCGCGCACTGGCGTGGTGCCGCGCTTCGGCGCCTCGGCCGGGTTGCCGGGCGCGTTCAGGGAGTCGGGTATGGAGGGAGAGGTAGTCACGCATCCAGTCTCGGGAGTACTGCACCAGCCGGGAAGTATGCACTCTCAAGTGCCATACTATCCCGATGGATAGTGTCACCACCTCGCCCGTCACCACGTCAGTCGGCACCACTCCGACCGGCGTCGCCGGGACCGCCGTCGGCGCCGTCGCCGCGCCGTTGGAGCAGGGCTGCACCACCCGTCGGGTCTTCGACCTGATCGCCGACAAGTGGATGCTGTCGATCCTGTGCGTGCTGTCCGAGGGAACGGCCCGCTACAGCGCGCTGCAGCGGGCCGTCGTCGGGATCACGCCCAAGGTGCTCACCCAGCACCTGCGCTCGCTGGAGGGCAGTGGCCTGCTGAACCGCACCGTCTACCCGGTCGTCCCGCCGCACGTCGAGTACGAGCTCACCGACCTCGGACGCTCCCTCCGCCAGGCGCTGCAGCCCCTGCTGACCTGGGGCGAGTCCCACCTCGACGAGGTCGAGCAGGCCAGGGCCGCGCAGTCGCAGTGACCTCCTGGGCGTCCGGGGCGTCCGGGGTGCCCGGGAAGTGTGCGATGTTCGGGCTTCCTGCTGCACAACTGGCTCGACCTCTGGCACTCCCTGCCCCGCGAGGAGTGGAACCTCCGGTAGAACTTGCCCGGGTGCGGCCCGGGCGCTGCAGGTCGTCCGCGTCGCCGGGATGCTCGTGGTACCGACCGGGGCGTGGGCCGGTTGGTTCCCTCGTCCGGGTGGTTTGGTTGAGTGCTTCCCGTCCACGGCCGTTTCTGTGCGTAGCTTTTTGATGACGTGTGGGCGGAGGCGTTGGTCCTGGCCGGGGCGGTCGGACCGGGTTTCCCGTGGGGTGGTTCGGCGGCCTGTTGGAGGACGGGATGGGAACACGTCTGGGGTGGCGGCGGTCGGCGGCTGCCGGGTTCGGTGTGCTGACGGCGCTCGGCGCCGTAGTGGTAGGGCCTGTGGGCGGTGCCCGGGCTGACGAGGTGAAGGGCACGTGCGCGCCGTCGCCGAGTTATGAGCTGCAGACGCTCGACTGGTACGGCAACTACGTGAAGGCGGCGGAGGTCGACGTCTCGGTGCAGGCGTGTGCCTGGACGGACGCGGCCCAGTGGTCGTTCACAGTGGCGCAGGCGGAGCCGGTCGGCGGTTTCGGCAAGGCGGGCTGGCGGGTGCGGGCCTGGTACCAGAACGGCGAGGCGACACCGGACTTCCGCACGGTGGTGCTGAAGATCCGGGTCGACCACTGCCCGCGCGAGGGCGTGTGCGAGAACGACGTCGCCGCGTTCGAGGCCGGCGACCGCTTCTACCGCGACCACTACACGCGGCAGATCATCTCGGACGAGACGCTGACGGAGACCGGGAACTCGCACCAGACCTGGCGCATCGCCGCGCACGGACGCTGACCCCCGGTAGCCCGGCACGCCCCGTCAGCCGACCCGTCACAGGATGGAGGGGCCGATGGCCCGCCAGGAACCCACCCCGCCCCGAACCCTCTTCCGGCCGGGCCGCCGCCAGCGCGCCGTCCGCGTCCTTGTCGCCCTGGCGGCGGTGCTCGCCGCCCTCGCCACGACCGGCCAGGCCCAGGTCGCCGGTGCCGCCACCCCCCGAGGGGATGAGCCCCGCCACTACCACCGCCACCTGATCTCCATCTCCCCGGACCACTCCACCAAACCCGGCACCCCGGGCGGCCGGCTGACCGGACGCGAACCGGCCCCCGGCCGGCCGGCACCCGCCGACCGCGTCCCCCCGCAGCTGCGCATCCCGGTCACCGGTCCGGACCTGATGACCGTCGACGAGTGCCGCGGGCACGACGACGCGTTCGGGGGCACCGGCTGGGGCAAGTCCCGCTTCGCGGCCTGCCAGGCCCTCAACCTGAAGCTGGTCAACCAGGACTGCTACCTGTTCATCTGCGTGACCGTCGGCACCGCCACCGTCGAGATCACCGACCTGCAGTACGGGCGCAACGGCGGCCGCGAGGTCGACGTCGTCCAGGTCCTCAACAACTGGACCCTGGACGGCGACATCGCCGAGCTGCTGCTGTCCGCCGACGTGACCTGCAAAGCGGCCGACGGCTTCGGGCCCTGCACGGTCGCCGACGGCTTCGGCGGCCCCAACATCGAGACCATCGGCCAGTGGATCGCCGAAGGAACGGTCACCAGCCGCTACTACTCCTTCACCCAGCCCGCGACAGCCGGCCTGGGCGCAGCCGCGATCAGCTACGCCAACCTGGCCTGGCACTTCGCCCTCACCGGAGGCGACACCGGACCCGACACCACCGACGGGCCCGACAGCAAGATCCGCTGCGACTCCGCGCCGTACCTCACCAGCACCTACGCGGGCGAGGGCTGCGTCTTCCCCTGGGTCACCGAGACGGTGACGTTCCACCACTCCGACACCCCGGAGTCCGTCGCGCACATCAACCTCGCCCAGTACCACCCCGACCAGACCGTGCCCCCCAAGCCCGGCAAGTCCATCCCCGGCGCGCCCGGCACCAGCCCGCTGCACCGCACCGCCGATCCCACCCTGATCGACGGCCACCGCGACACCGCGGTCGCCGCCTGCAACACGTACTACCCCGGCTACGCCGGCCGCGGGCTGGACTGCGACGAGTACCCGTTCGCGTCCACCCTTGAGGGCGCGGACAACCTCACCGACGACTACTCGGTCGACCCGATCGACGACTCCGACAACCGGTCGGCCGGAGGCACCCTCGGCGCCTTCTACACCGGCCGGCGGATCCTGGGCAGCGACGAGACCAACGACCCCTTCTACGTCGCCACCGCGCCCTGACCCCCGCCGACGGCGGACCGGGACTGCCCGCAGGGGAGGACGCCGTGAACCCGGCCGGCCCGCCGTACCTCCTCGCCGCCCTGCGGCAGGAGGTCCGCGCCGAGGACCACCTCTTTCACCTCGTGGACACCGCGGCCCCGCGCACCGGCGACCCCGACGACCAGCCGCCCACGCCCGAGCGCGGCACCCTCGCCACCGTCGGCGCGGGCGCGGCCACCCTCAACAGCGCGCTGGCCGACCACTACCCCGACGTCACCCTCGAACTCTGGTCAGGCCAGCCGCCCGACCTTGCCGGCCCACCCGCCGACCACATCCGCCTGGCCGTCGCCCTCGACGGCGGTCGCCTGGCCCTGTGCTCCGGCGTCTCGCACCTGCCCGCCCCGCGTCACCTGACCGTTCCGCCCGGCCGGTACAACCTCGACGCGTGGCGCAGCGCGCCAACGGACACGCGCCGCCCGGTCGGCGCCGAGGCCATCCCTCACAGCGCCGAGCACTGGCTCCTGCGCCTGTGGCTCTCATCCACACCCGGCCGCGACGACTCCTCTCTCCTCGACCCTGGTTCGACAAGGCCACGCCTGTAGTCCTGGATACGGGACAGAGGCGGCCTGGGCTCGCGGTGATCCTGCGGGTGTTCTACCTGGAATCCCTGGGTGGCGGCGGCGCAGCCGGCTACCACCACGTCCTGCGGTCCTCGCCGCTGGTGGACAGTTTGCGGCCCGACCCGGTGGAGCGTCCGGAGCGCGGGCTCGTGCCGCGGCCTCGACGGTGACGGTCCGCTGAACCCTGGCGGAGGAGACCTTCCCGTGTGAGATGGTCGGCGGCCACGGGGCCGCGATCTCGCGAACGCCCCCGCCGGCTGTTCGGCCGGCGGGGCCGCAGGGAAGGACGGAGATCCGTGAACAGGAACCCGCGCGCCACGACCCGCCGTAGTACCCGTCCTGTCCCGGCCTGGCGGGATCCCGGCAGGTTCACGGGTGCCTACATCGCCGCGGCCCTGGGCGGCACCATCTCCTCGGCGCTCGTCACGGTGCTCGGCCATCTGACCGTCGGCTGGCACTGACCGCCCGGCACCGGTCCCGGGGCGGCCGCGGGCGTGTCACCGAACGCCCGCTCAGCTCCGACAACCATCGGCAGGGATGAGCGACCGCCTGAAGCCACGGGCCGTTGGCGGTGGTGAGTGGGCAGGCGCGTTCCTGGGGTGCGGGCCTGCCCCGGTTGTGGGAGGGCTGGCCTGCCTGGGCTTGTGGCCGGTCGTCAGTTCCTGTGCCTGTTTTGTTGTTCCGGCCTTGTGCCGGTGCCGGCGCTGCGATGATGCTGCACAGCGTCGTATGCGATCCGCTCAGGCGGTGCCGCGCTGTCGACGTGTCAGCCGGCGAAGTCCGGTTGCCCCGTAGTCCCTGTACGCGTACCGCGCACACCGGGCCTCACCGGTGTGTTCAGCACCACCGGGGCCCGGCCGGGGCTGCCGGGGTGCCGAGCCCAGAAGGAGAGCCGTGCCCGCTCCGGTCCCCACCTCCACCGCCGCTCCCGCCCCTGCCCCTGTCCGCCCTGCCGCGGCCGCGCGCCCGGGTGGCCGGCTGCGGTCCCTGCTGCGGGCCGGCGCGCTGCTCGGCATCGTCGGGGTGCTGGCGGGATCCCTCGTGATGCCCGCGTCGGCCGCGTCCGCGGCGCTCCTCGACTGCCCCGGGGAGACGGTGCCGTCCGGCACCACGACCATCAACGGCTACCAGCTTCACGCCGATGCCCAGGGGCGGCCGGACAGCGCCCTCGCGCCGGCGGGCACGCTCGTGGAGCAGCCCGGCGGGCGCGACAGCGCGTGCACGGCGAGAGTGGGCCACTACGCGGACCGGGACGGCCTGACCGGGTACGACGGCGGGCACCTGATCGCCGACCGGTTCAACGGCCCCAGCGTCCGTGAGAACTTGGTGCCCATGCAGGGCACCTCGGTCAACCGTGTTGTCTTCCTCGCCTTCGAGACCGCCGTCGTGCGGTGCCTGCGCCAGTGGGGAGCCCCGGCCACCACCTACCGGGTCTCTGCCCACTACCCGAACAACAGCACGCTGGTCCCGGACCAGGTCCGGGCCCAGATGACGGTCACGGCGTCCGGCCAGCCCCACGACGTCGACATGACCTACCCCAACAAGGCACTGAGCAAGGCCGAGCGTGACGCCCTGAACAAGGACTTGGACACGCAGGCTGCCGCCGCCGGATGCCCCAAGAAGTAGACGCGCCGCACGACGCCCACCGGGCCGCGGCGCGTGCTCCGGCCCCGTGGGCGCCCCTGCCGGTGATTGAGCCCAGCACCAGCCGCCTGCTTCACAACACCGCGGGGACGAACACCCTCCCTCGGTGGCCGAGCCCTCACCGCGCCGACGCGGCACCGCGCGCCCGATGCGGCCGCCGACGACCCTCGCCGGTGCCGCGTGCCCCAGACCGCTCCACCACCCGCCCGCCGACCGGCACCGTCGAACGAGGCGGGGAGCAAGCGGGGGCGGGTCCAGGTCCTCGCGCCGACCGGCCCCGAGCGCGTCCGGTCGGTGTGCGACGGCACCGGCTGTACCGGCCGGTGGCCCGGTCCCGTCCACGGGGGTCGGGAACCGGCTTGAAGCCTGTGACGGCTGGGCATCCTTTCGGCCGTGCCGGCGTGTCAGGGGAGGGCACCAGGTGGGGAAGGCGCAGGGGAAAGCGGCAGCTCTCGGTGTGAGGTCTCAGGACATCGTTGACCATTCGTTCTCAGGACATGGTTGACCGTCCGTGTGATCGGTGATCTTCTACGCCTGGCTCGGATCGGTGGCGTTGGGCGGGGATCGTGGATCAGCAGGCGACGGTGGAGTACCGGTATCGGGCGGTGCGGGAGGTGCTTGGCGGCTCGCCGATCGGGGAGGTAGCTGCGCGCTACGGCACGTCCCGGCAATCGCTCCACACGTGGCGGAAGAGGTTCGAGGAGGCGGGCCTGCCCGGGCTTGCCGACCGGTCGCGCCGGCCCAGGACCAGCCCGACCCGGTTGGCGGCCGAGGTAGAAGCGCTGATCTGCGATGTCCGGCGGCAGCACCCGCGCTGGGGCGCCCGGCGGATCAGCCACGAGCTGAGCCTGCGCGGCCTGGATCCGGCGCCGTCCCGAGCGACCGTGCACCGGGTTCTGGACCGCAATGGGCTGACACAGCCGCAGGAGCAACGGCATTCGCGCGTTTACAAACGTTGGCAGCGCGAGGCTCCGATGCACCTGTGGCAGCTCGACCTAGTCGGCGGGGTGCCGCTGGCCGACGGCCGCGAGTGCAAGATGGTGACCGGCATCGATGACCACTCGCGGTTCATCGTGATCGCCTCGGTGGTGGCGGTGCCGAGCGGACGTGCGGTCTGCGGGGCGTTCTCAGCGGCGATGCGCCGCTACGGAGTGCCCTTCGAGGTGCTGACCGACAACGGCAAACAGTTCACCGGCCGTCACAACCGCCCCCAACCGGTCGAGGTGCTCTTCGAACGGGTCTGCCGCGAGAACGGAATCACCCAGAAGCACACCAAGCCGCGCTCGCCCACAACGACCGGCAAGATCGAACGCTTCCACAAGACCCTGCGCGCCGAACTCCTCGATCACGTAGCACCGTTCGAGTCCCTGGCTGCCGCCCAAGAGGCCATCGACTCCTGGGTCCGCGCCTACAATCACCAGCGACCGCACCAGGCACTGGACATGGCTGTCCCAGCCAGCCTGTTCCGGCCGCACGGCCCCGCACGCGAGACAGCCCCGCCGGCTCCTGCCGTCGACCCGGAACCGGTGCCGGAGCTGCGGATCGACGTGATCGAGCCACCAGCGGACGCCCCGGGCGAGGGTGCCGTCGAGTTCGAGTTGCGCGTGCCGCCCGGCGGTGAGCTCAGCCTGGTCCCGGGCAAGCAGCGTGTCGCAGTGAACCAGGGACTGGCAGGGCGGACGCTGACGGTCTGGGTGGACCTACGGAGCGTCCACGTTCTCCTCGACGGTCACCTCGTGCGGACTGTCAGCTCCCGCCTGCTGCCTGAGGATCTGGCCTACCTGGCCATGCGCGGCGCCCGACCTGGTCGTCCCGAGCCCGCCACCGCCGCCCTGCCCCGGGCCAAGGGCAAGACAGTGCTGGCCGCTGGTCAGGCCGTCGAGGTCGACCGCAAGGTGCACCGCGACGGCCACATCTCCATCGCGAACACCAAGTGCGTGGTCGGCTTCGCCCTGGGCGGGCGCACGATCGTCCTGCGGCTGGACGGACATCTCATGCACGCCATCGCCGACAACGCCCTGGTGGGAACGTGGCCCTGCCCGATCAGCGCGGACCAACTCGCGCAGCTGCCCGGCGCACGGACGGCCTCGACTGCACTCCCGCCGCCACCACTTCCCGCCGGCTCCATCCGAGCCCAGCGACGTGTCCACGCGAGCGGCCGGATCATGGTCGCGCGGCAGTCGATCAAGCTCGGTCCGCGGCACGCCGGGAAGCTCGTCACCGTCGTCATCGAGGACACCCACTTGCGGATCCTGCACGGCGAGGAGGAACTCGCTATCAGGCCCCGCAAGACCACCGGGCCCATAACCCGCCTCCACGTCCGAGGCGTAGGCACCAAGCCCGACAGCCCGTCAAGCATGTCCTGATGCCAAGACGTCAAGCATCTCCTGAGACCTCACACCGACAGCAGCGCATCCGTGACCAGGCAGGGGTGTGGACGGATCCGTGATTGCGGATTCTCGGGTGGCCTGACCTTCGGGCGGTCAGGCGCTGATTCCGCGCTGCGAGCGTGGGGTCTTCTGCCCGACGGTCCGAGGTCTGACGGTACGGGGATCGACGGCCTCGCCCGGTGCGCCGGCGGCATAGAGGCCATCAGGGTCGAGGTCGCGGTCGTGAGGCAGCAGGAAGAAGACGCGGCGGCGGTGCAGACCGCTGTCGGGGTCGGCTTCCGCTCCGCCGTCGAGCTCGGCGTAGCCGACCATGCGTCCGTCCCGCATCCAGCGGGGCTTGCCCCGGCGGCGGGGAGTCTTGTCGATGGTCTGGCGTACGTAGTCGAGCGCGGACAGGTCTTCGAGCCACACCACCTCTTCCTCGTGGCTGAGAACGCTGCCGTCCAGTAGCGAGCTCATGACCTGGGGCCTTCCTTCGTGACTGCGGGCCGGGGATGGGTGGCTGGTAGGAGCATCGCGCTCGTTCCTAAATCCTAGAGTGCGAGGAGCCCGGGACATAGGCGGCCCGGCACGGAGCTCTGGTTCCGCCTGCGGGCGCCGCCCTGAGGCGGGGGTCAGTCGGCGTGGGCGAGAAGCCCGATGCCCGGGTAGAACTTGCGTCCGTTGGACTTCACCATGTCGTTCGGAGTGGCCATGCCGAGCTCGTTGCGCACCCGGGTCGCGAAGGCCCGTTTCGTGGTGGGAGGACTCCCCTCACCCGCGTTGCACCAGGACGCGTACGCGGCGTAGAGCTGGCCTTGCTCGACACGCAGGTCGGCTTCCTCGCTCTCCCGCGTGCAGCACTCGTCGAGGAACCGCCCGATGGTGTCCTCGGTGGTGGCGTAGGCGTCCGTCGCCAGGCGCACCCGGGTGGGCCCTTCGAGCGGGTCGGGCAGGTTGGCCCCGGCCTGGCGCTGTTCCCGCAGGGTGTTGTAGCGGTGGGCGCCCTGGACGAGCCAGTGGAGGATGCCGGGTCCTTCGTCGCGGACGAGTTCGGCGGCGAGGTTGTCGATCTTGTCTTCGTCGCGGACGGTGTTCTCGAACGGTACGAGCCGGATGCGGCGCCAGAAGGCGAATCCGCCCGTGGTCACCTCCGGCCGGTGGTTGCCCTGCAGCCACAGGTGGTGGGTCGGGCGGAACGAGAAGTAGTCCTGGCGCATCCGCCGGGCCTTGATCTTGTCGCCGCCGGTGAGCAGCTTGACCCGGGCCTCGTCGAAGCGGTCGGTCGCCTTGAGCTCGGAGCAGACCATCAGGCGCCGGCCGTGGAGCTCGGTCAGCTCGGTGCTGTGCTCGCTGAAAGCCCCGCGGTCCATCAGGAAGCCGGGCGGGGCCGCGTCGGCGTAGTCGCCGAGGACCTGGAGGACGACGTCCAACAAGACGCTCTTCCCGTTCGCGCCGTCCCCGTACAGGAACGGGAGCACCTGGCCGCCGACGTCGCCGGTGATGGAGTAGCCGAGCAGGACGTGCAGGAAGTCGATCATCTCCCGGCCGGCCTGGTCGGCGCCGAACGTCTCACCGAGGAACCGGTTCCAGCGGGGCGTGGGCGTGTCGTGCGGGGCAACGCTGGTAGCCCGGGAATGGTTACCGTTGGTGGGCGCCGGCTTGTGGAGTTCGCCGGTGCGCAGGTCGACGACCCCTGCCGGGGTGCACAGCGCCCAGGGGTCGCTGTCGAGGTCCTCGGCCGCCATCGACAGGTCCGGTGAGGACCGGGCCTGCTCCAGGAAGGCCTTGATGCCGGCGGTGGAGCTGGCACGCCGGCGGTGCAGGGCGATCTCCCGGTCCGTGTAGATCAGGTCCGGATCGCTCACGGGCATCTGCTCGGCGAGCTCCCCGGCGGCCCACAGGACCGCCTTCTCGGCGCCCCGCTCCCAGCGGTAGCCCGCCCACTCGTACCAGCCGTTCCCCTCGACGTGACGGAAGACGCCCTGGTACAGGCGGATGAACAGCTTGGCGTTGCCCCGGTCGGTCAGCGAACCCGGCAGCAGCCCGCACCCCTCGTGGCCGCCTTCGGCCGTGACGGCTTTCTGGGCCGGCAGCGGGGCCGGGGCGGTGGGCTGCATTTCGAGCAGCAGCATCTGCTGGGCCGCGGCAGCGGCGTCGAACCCGCCCGGGGTGTCAGCGGCGCTCATCGACGTCGTCCTCCTTTGAGGTGGAGCGGGCGATGGGAACCCGCCGCGAGGGAAGCGGTGATCAGGTCGTCGATCCGGCGCACCTGCCGGGGGCGGGCGGCCAGCGCTGCCTCGCTCAGCAGGGTGACGGCCTGGCCGTGGTCGAGGTGTCCGGCCGCGACGAGTCCGCCTGCGGTGTAGGCCGCCCGGTTCAGCTTCTCTGTGAAGCTGGCGCCCTCGGGCACCCGGCCGCATTCGGACACCTCCTCCAGCAGCGGCGCGAGGGTGCGCGCGGCCGCTGCGGGGCTGCGCCGCCGGGCGGAGGGGCCCGGTGGCAGTTGGGCCAGGTCCTGGCTTTCGACTTCAGCGTTGTGGTGACCGGTGCGAATGAGCTCGTCGGCGAGCCAGGACGGCAGCGGTGCGGGTTGCCGGGCGGTGCCGACCACCTGATAGGTGCCGGCGGGCGTTCGGGTGCCCGGAGCGACGATGTACCCGCCTGTGGCCCTCACGTCGACCTGCCAGGCCAGCGCGGCCCGCGAGCTGGATCCGGTGGAGCAGCGGAAGGGCAGGGTGCTGCGGTACCAGATGTGCAGTCCGCCCGAGGGGGTGCGCACCCGCAGGGTCGAAGGGTCCTGCGCCGGGTCGCTCTGGCTGCGGTAGGCGGCCAGCAGCGCCAGGGTGTCGTATCCCGTGGTCAGGCCGTCGAGGTTGACCTGCTCATGGATGCTGATCCCGGGTAGCAGGAGCGAGCGGACCGGAACCCCCTTGGTGTGGACGTCGACGTCGAGGACGACCAGGCCTGCGGGCCCGCAGGCCACACCCACCCCGAAGTCCGGGTTCTCCTGCCACCAGGCGTCCACCAGGGACAGCTCGGTGGTGGCTGCCTGGAAGCCGTGGCAGTACCGGCCTTCCCGAATGCACACGCAGGTCAGTGGATCGTCCCTGGTCTCCCGGCAGCGCCTGCAGCTTCCCGCAGGGGTCTTGCGCCCCGGCGAGAGCGGATGGACCGGCCAGCCCTGGGCCGCGCACCAGCGAGCCACCACGATCCCGCTCGTGGGCTTCGCGGAGGCTTCACCGCTCAGCTCAACGTGCACGCTCGTCCTTCACTGGAGGTCGGTCCCTTGGGTCCCTTGGCCACCTGGGGGCAAGGGACCCAAGGGACCGAAGGGACCGAAATCTGGAATGAGATCCAGAGCCTAGCGCGGTCAGTGTCCGAGGTGGTTACCCGTCACCCCGCCACCGCCCGCGTCCGGCTGCCGCGCTCCGGAAACGAACAGCCCTCCAGGCTGGGGTGGAGCAGGGTACTTTGCCCGTTATAGGAGAGACCGAAGGGACCGAACTCCCGAACTGTATCGGTCGACACGCTGAGGTCCGCCGGACACGCCGGTTGGCTGAACCAATAACTGAAGTTCGGTCCCTCCAGTCCCTTGCTCGTCCGTCCCGACAGGCAAGGGACTGTCGGCTCCCCGGAGGGTCTGAGCCGCGCCGAGGTTCCTGCCGTTAGTCCCTGCCGTAAAAGCACCAGCTCAAGTGGCATGCACGCCCGCCATCAGGGACTGAAGGGACTCAACTTTCCAATTATGGCCAGAACTCTTATGGATCGTACCTACGCGCGCCTACATGTGAGCACCATCCCCTAGTTCAAAGAACCGCTCATAATCGGGAGGTTCAGTCCCTTCAGTCCCTCGATAGAGGTCCGTAGGGCTTCTGACCTGCAAAAATGAGACAGGGACCGAAGTTGGATCCGGCAGGGACCCAAAGGCGACGGCCCCAGGACGGTCCCTGCCGGTGAGGCCTGACCCTCGTCAGGCCAGGGACCGACGACCACCGGACCTTCAGTCCCTGGGAACGGGACCACGCACTCAGACCCTGCTCCGGTGGCGGCAGCCGTGCTGCCGGGCAGACAGCCGACGGACCTTTGGCAGCAGGGGGCAGAGCTGACGATCGACGTGCAGGAGGCGGCCCCCCGGTTCCTGGTCTACCGATCGGACGGGCTACCGATGGACACGCGCTGCCCCAGGCCCATGCAGGCGTGCGCGGCCACCTGGTGCTGCCCTGAGCGTGCGCGGGCGTCGGCCCTCAGCAGGTGGTGTGCTGGCAGGTGCCGTTGCGGTTGCTGGCGAACTGCCTCATCTCCCCGGACAGGGGATAAGGAGGTGCACTCGGTCGGGGTCTGGCGTCAGGTGATCCGCCTGGGACTGGAGGTCGTGGCCTCCGGCAGGGTGTATCCGACGCTCGACGCGAGCGGCATGGACACGTGGCGAGCCGGCCCGCTCACCGCAGACGAGAGGAATCGGGCCCGGCAGCTGAGGCAGGCCATGGTGCCCCCGGCGCACCGTGGCGCGGTCGCGGACACGAAGCCTTTCCGGCTGTGGGCACCACGCACTGCGGTCCGCGCCGGTCTTCGGGCGGTGACTCCGTGGTGGCTACATGGCGGGCGTTGGGGTCAATGTGTCGGTGGCGTGGCCGAGGGCGGTGGCCCAGATCTTGAGCTGCGGGGTCTGTCCGTACAGGATGCGCGTGTTCGCGCTCCACTGCAGGACCGGTTCCAGGGCGGCCCGGGCCCGGGGGAGGACTGCCACGGGATCGGGATGCGGGCAGTGGTAGAGCATGCGCAGCACGGTGGTGGTGCGCTCGCCGATCAGGTGGGCGAGGTCGCGCCGGTGCTTGTTGTCGTTGGGGTTGTTGCCGTTCTGGCCGAGGACGAGCCGGATCCGGATACGGCTGGCGGTGGCGGTGTCGCGGGCGAGGACGGCCAGATCTGCGAGTGCTTCGTCCCGGGCGACGATCAGCCGGGCGGAGGCGAGGTCCTCTGGCGCGGTCTTCGCGCTCGCCCGCGCCATCGGCAGCATCGCCTGGAATGAGCGGCGGGCCTCGGCGCGCAGCCGGACTTCTGTGGTCTCCCAGGATCTCGCGAGCTGCTCGTCGTCCAGTGCCTCGAGCAGGCGCAGCAGTGCTTTCAGTGGGTCCGAGGTGCTCTTCGTTGTGATCATGCGGTTTCCCTCCCGAGTGGTCACAGGTTTCCCGGGGAGGGCGGCTGTACTCGGCTCACGGGTGCACGCGGGGGGCGGACGGTGCTGGTCGTGTCAGCGGTGTCCCGGTGGCAGGTCGAGGGTGATCTCGCGGTCGGTTGAGGTGAGGGTGATGGTCCGTTCACCGTGGTCGATGGCCCGGTCGATCTTCTTTATTTCCGCCCAGGTGAAGTCCTGGCGCCGACGGGCGGGGGAGGGGTACTGGAGTTCGCGGCTGGCCATGAATGCCGCGATGTCGTAGTCGTAGTTGTGGCCGCGGGTGAGCTGGTCGAGGTCGCGGATCGCGTGGTCCAGGCCGTGGTCGTCGTCGAGGACAGCATGGTGGAAGGCGAGGGCGAGGGTGGTGCGGGCGGCCCGGACATCGGAGGCACGGACCTCGGCGTCGAGGACGGCGGCGCGGTCGAGGAACTTCTGGCCGCCGGTGCCGGTGTCACGGACCAGGGCGGCGATGCGGGTGGTGAGGGTCGTGGCCCGCAGGTCGAGGCCGACCAGGGGCCTGGACACATCCCGGCACACCATCGATCGACCGCACCACCGACAACGTGACAAACGCCCATCCCACATCCGAGCAACACCCCCTCT
Source organism: Kitasatospora sp. NPDC096077 (assembly GCF_040303245.1). Taxonomy (NCBI): domain Bacteria; kingdom Bacillati; phylum Actinomycetota; class Actinomycetes; order Kitasatosporales; family Streptomycetaceae; genus Kitasatospora; species Kitasatospora sp. NPDC096077. Next base: position 14,750 of record NZ_JBEOSV010000034.1, read on the forward strand.
GTTTTCGACAGGCTGAACGAGAGCCACTTCGGTAATGAGAACGGGAGCCACCCGAGTCCAGGCAGCAGCGGTCGTGCCGGGTGCCCTCTGGCGCTGTACTGCTGAACTCGGATGCTGCAGTTGGCCGAACCGCTCGTCACGGTTGAGCGGGCCGACGGGGCCGTTGCCGCCAGCGCTTCACGGTGCTGGCGCCGACGCCGATCCGGGCGGCCGCGGCACGGCTCGGCAGGTCGCGGGTGGCCTCGATCGCCTCGGTCATCGACGCGAAGCCGGCTGCCCGTGCGGTCGCTTCGAGGGCGTCTCGGCGGGCCTGCTGGGCGGCCTGAACGGTGCGCAGGGCTGCGGATCGCCGCGCGGCGCGCACCGCGGGAAGGCCGTTCGTGCCCGCGCGTGCGGCAGCCGAGCGGCGGGCGAGTACGTCCAGGGGAGGCGTTGCTGCCCGCATCGGGTCGAGCAGGTCCGGGTCGGCGGCCATCGCCTCGCGGCGGGTCCGCGACAGCGAGCGCCGGACGTCGGTGGCCATCAGTACGGTGCCGGCGGGCAGCGCGTACTCCGCGCGGTAGGCGGTGGCCGACATGTCGTGGACGCGGGCGAGGTGCGGTGCCAGGGACCGGAATCGACGCCCGCAGGCCAGGCAGGTCACCAACCCGTCGACGTCGGCGCCGTCCGGGCGCCGTGAGCGCACCTCGGCGGCCGGACGGGCAACGGCGAGCAGAGCGTCCAGCTCCCACAGCAGCGCGCGGCCGCGGCGGCGGCAGGCGACCGGGTCGGGCCAGCAGCCGCGCTGCTGCTGCATCACGGTCTTCAGGCTGCCGGGGGCGTAGCCGAGGATCGGTTCGGCTTCCCGCCGGGTGACCAGGTGGGAGGCGGCGTCGAGGGGGTCCACGGGTCAGCGGCGCCCGTCGCGGATCTGGTAGAGCCGCGCGCGGGTCAGGCCCGCGGCCTTCTCCAGCTCCGCGACCTTCACCTTGGTGGCCTTCCGGTTGAGCATCGCGGAGCGGATCAGCGAGTTGAACTCGTCGTCGGCGTCGGCCTTCACCTTGTCCCGGTAGCGGCGGGCGTCCTCGACGGCCTGGAGGACGTCGGCGGCCGGCCCCGTGGTCGGCTCCGCTCCGGCGTCGCTGTTGAGCTGGTCGGCCAGAACGTCCCACTGGTCCTCCAGTGGGCGACCCTGGTCGTCGGTGTCGAGCTGGTCGGCGAGCACCGCCAGGTCGTCCTTCGTCACCGGGGCGAGGTCCTCGCCCCGGTCAATGACCGCCGTGAGGGCAGGGGCGTCCCACAGCTCGCGGACCTGCCCTGCGGTGATGGTGTCCGACATGACCGTCTCCCCTTCGCCAGCGCCACCGAATGTGTAGCGCGCTTGACATTCAGCATGCTCTCACCCGCTTTGAATGTCAAGCGCGCTACACATTCTGGGAATGTTGACCCCTGCCCCACCGCCCTGTCGACGCTGGACACGGTCACCCGAAAGTGGCGATGCCGGCATCCTGCCGCGCCCTTCAATCGAGACCGCTTCACAAGCTCGCAAGTGGCCCTCGATCTCGTCGTCCGGGCGGCTCCCAAAACACCTGCCCAATACACCCCCTCAAACGCCAGGCCAGCACGCGCGACGGCGGATCTGTTGATCTTCGAGAGCGGGTCCTCCGGTCGGGATCCGGTTCACGACTCTCCGCACCGCGAACGCTATACATAGTACGGAGAATTGTGTGGCAGGATCTCCGCATGGCCACGAACCGGAGCGGAGCGGAAGACCCTGCACGCACCCTCGCCTTGCTGTGGGGAACGACGACCACAGCCGGTCGGCGCGGCCCCCGCCCGGCACTCTCGACGGCGCAGGTCGCTATGGCGGCCATCGAGCTCGCGGACGCCGAGGGCGTCGAGGCTGTTACCATGCGGCGAGTCGCCCAGGTGCTCGGCCTCTCACCGATGGCGCTCTACACCTACGTCCCCGGCAAGGCTGAGCTGCTCGATCTGATGGTGGACACCGTTTACGCCCGGATGCCGCGCAGCATGCCGGCCGACGACGGCTGGCGTGCCCGAGCCGCCGCCGTCGCCGACGACAATCGTGCGCTCTGCCGAGCCCACCCCTGGATGGCGGCCGTCTCCACCAGCCGCCCACCGCTCGGCCCCGGCCTGATGGCCAAGTACGAGTACGAGCTGCAGGCGCTGGACAGCACAGGCCTAGACGATGTCGAACTGAATGCCGCGCTGACCCATCTGCTGGGATTCGTGCAGACCTTTGCCCGGATGGCCGCCGACGAGCGAGCCGTCCAGCAGGACAGTGCGATGAGCGACAAGCAATGGTGGGCGGGCAACGCCGAGTTGCTCGCCCGAGTGTTCGACCCGGAGCGCTACCCGACCGCCGCACGGGTGGGTGCGGCAGCGGGCGAGGCCCACAGTGGTGCGTACAGTCCGGCGCGTGCCTACGAGTTCGGCCTGGGCCGGGTCCTGGACGGTCTGGCGGCTCTGATCGAGAAACGGACGCACTGACCCTCTTCCCCGGCCAGGCCGCAAGCGGAAGCGTTCCTCGGGCACTGTCACTTTGTTGGCGGCGGGATGGGATGATCTTCGGACTGATCGTTTCCAGGGAGGGGGTCGTCGTGTCTGTCGTGGCGCCGTCGTACAGGAACCACCGGTACCCGGTGGAGGTCATCGCGCACTGTGCGGCTGTACTTCCGGTTCCCGCTGTCGTTCCGTGAGGTCGAGGAGCTGGTGCTCCAGCGGGGTGTGGTCGTCTCCTACGAGACCGTACGGCGGTGGTGCCTGAAGTTCGGCCAGGCCTACGCCAACGCCTTGCGCCGACGGGGCCCGTAGCCGGGTGGCAAGTGGTACCTCGACGAGGTCTTCATCAAGGTCAACGGCGAGCGGAAGTACCTGTGGTGGGCCGTCGACCAGGACGGCAACGTCCTCGACATTCTCGTCCAGAACCGTCGCGACAAGGCGTTCCTTCCGCCGACTCCTCAAGATCACCGGACGGGCGCCAGGGGTGATCGTGACGGACAAGCTCCGTTCCTACGGTGCCGCGCATCGTGAGGTGATGCCCCCGGTGGAGCACCGCTCCCACAAGAGGCTGAACAACGGGCCGAGAACTCGCACCAGCCCACCAGGCAGCGCGAACGCGCGATGAAAGGCTTCCGCATCGTCGGCGGAGCACAGCGGTTCCTCGCCGCGTTCACCGGCATCAGCCTGCACTTCCGGCCCGGCCGACACCTCATGACCGCCACCCGCAACCGCCGCGAAATAACCATCAGGTTCTCGATCCGGAACCACGTCACCAGCGCCACCGGCCTGTCCGCCACGGCCTGAACAGCAGACCATCCCCGGCCTCGGCACATCCCAACACACCACCGATCGACCGCACCACCGACAACGTGACAACGCCTCATCGCCCAGTAGACGCGTGAGGCGGAGGAGGAAGGGCGGTGCGCGTAGTCGCGGATCAGGCGTCGGCGCAGTATCAGGATCCCGAAGGTCTGTTCGACCCTCCAGTGTTTCGGCTGCGGGACGAACCGGCGGTCCTGCGGGTTGTGTTCGATGATCTCGACGTCGATGCCCAGGCTGGTGCCGTGTGCGGTGACCTGGTTCTTGATGCCCTGGTCGACCAGGGCCTTGCGGACGGTACCGCCGGTGTGTTCGGCGACCTGGTCAGCCGGCTGTGGTCGGTGTCGAAGCGCACCAGCCGCCGGCCGCCCCGGTGCAGGGTGAAGTGCTCGACCCGCTGCCCGCGCGGCAGCAGCTCGTCCAGGACCCCCATCTGGTTGTAGGTCTCCAGGGTCCGGGCGTGCGTGGCCAGGGCCCGTCTGGTGGTGGCGGGGCCCCGGGCGGCGTCCACCAGCCGCACCGCGACGCGGTGCCGGGCCAGCTCGTGGGCGGCGCTCAGGCCGACCGGGCCGGCACCGACCACCAGGAGCTGCGGGCCGGTGCGCCCGGCGGCCGGGTCCGGGGCCGTCACCGCGCCGCCTCGTTGAGCAGCGGCTTCCACCAGCCGGGGTTGTCCCGATACCAGGCCACCGTCGCCGCCAGGCCCTCCTCGAAGTCGATCCGCGGCGCGTAGCCCAGCTCGGTGCAGATCTTGCCGTCGTCCAGGGAGTACCGCAGGTCGTGGCCCTTGCGGTCGGCCACCTGCTCGACCGCGCTCCAGTCCGCCTCGAACAGGTCCAGCAGCAGCTCGGTAAGCCGCCGGTTGGTCCGCTCGTGGCCGCCGCCGATGTTGTAGACCTCGCCGGCCCGGCCCCTGGTCAGCACCAGGTGCAGCGCACGGCAGTGGTCGTCTACGTGCAGCCACTCCCGGACGTTGTCGCCGCTGCCGTACAGGGGCAGTCGGCGGCCCTGGAGCAGGTTGGTGGTGAAGCGCGGGATCAGCTTCTCCGGGTGTTGGTAGGGCCCGTAGTTGTTGCAACAGCGGGTGATCGACAGGTCCAGGCCGTGGGTGCGCCAGTAGGAGCGGGCGATCAGGTCGGAGGAGGCCTTCGAGGCCGCGTAGGGGGAGTTGGGCAGCAGCGGGCTCCGCTCCGTCCACGAGCCCTCGTCGATCGATCCGTACACCTCGTCGGTGGAGACGTGCACGACCCGCTGGACGCCGGTGCGCAGGCACGCGTCCAGCAGAGTCTGGGTCCCGGCGACGTTGGTGCGTACGAACTCCGCGGCGGAGTGCAGCGAGCGGTCGACGTGCGACTCGGCGGCGAAGTGCAGCACCGCGTCGTGCCCCGGCAGCACCTCCAGCAGCAGCGGCAGGTCGCAGACGTCCCCCTCCACCAGGGTGAGCCGGGGATGGCCGAGCGGCAGGTTGGCCCGGTTGCCCGCGTAGGTGAGCTTGTCGACCACCGTGACGTGGGAGGCCTCCTCGCCGGGATAGCCGCCGTCGACGAGCGTGCGAACGTAGTGGGAGCCGATGAACCCGGCCGCCCCGGTCACCAGGATTCTCATAACGTCCTGTCCTTCCACTGTCGATCGAGGATTGGGTGTCCCTCACTTGGCCGCCAGGGCCTGTTCCAGCCGGGCCCCGGTCGACACCGCAGTGTCCATGACGTACTGGCCGTAGCCCGAACCGGCGAGTGCCTCGCCCAGCCGGTAGCAGGCGTCCACGTCGATGAAGCCCATCCGCAGCGCGACCTCCTCCAGGCAGGCGATGCGGATGCCCTGGCGGCGTTCGAGGGTCTGGATGTACTGGCCGGCGTCCATCAGCGAGTCGTGGGTGCCGGTGTCGAGCCAGGCGAAACCCCGGCCGAGTTCGACCAGTCGGGCCGTGCCCGCCTCCAGGTAGCGCCGGTTGACGTCGGTGATCTCCAGCTCGCCGCGGGCGGACGGGTGCAGCTCGCGTGCGATCTCCACGACGTCGCGGTCGTAGAAGTACAGGCCGGTGACGGCCAGGTTCGACCGCGGGTTCCTGGGCTTCTCCTCGATGGAGACCAGGCGCCCGTAGGCGTCGACCTCGCCGATCCCGTAGCGCTGGGGGTCCGCCACGGGGTAGCCGAAGAGCACGCAGCCCTCGGCGATCGAGGTGTGTGGGCGCAGCACTTCGGAGAACCGGTTCCCGTGGAAGATGTTGTCGCCCAGGATCAGGGCGCACGGCTCGCCGCCGATGAAATCGGCGCCTAGCGTGAACGCCTCGGCGATGCCGCGCGGTTGGGACTGCTCGGCGTAGCGGATGTTCAGGCCCAGCGCCGAGCCGTCGCCCAGCAGCCGCTGGAACAGCGGCAGGTCGCGGGGCGCCGAGATGAGGAGGATCTCCCGGATGCCGGCCAGCATGAGCACCGACAGCGGGTAGTACACCATCGGCTTGTCGTAGACGGGCAGTAGTTGTTTGGAGACACCCTGGGTGATCGGGTGCAGCCGGCTTCCGCTTCCGCCGGCGAGGATGATGCCACGCATGGACAGCTGACTCCTTTGCGGGACCGATGCGATCCAGAGGTTTCGAGCCTCCCCCGGGCGCATCGAATCAGCTCGGAGCTCCGGTGGAGTACGCGGTGGCCTCCCCGGCCAGCTGTTCGACGACGGTCGCGGGGGCGGGCATCGCGGCGATCTCGGCGGCGACCGCGGCCGCCCTCTCTCGCGCAGGACACCCGTCCTGGCCGCCCTCCTCGCCGCCGTCCCTGCCTGTTCGGGTCGCTTGGGTCGCTGCGTCTGGTCCACGTCATCGGGTGATACCTCGCGTGTCGCATGGAGCCGGTGACGACGGCTCCTCGCTGCCGTCCCGCCGTCTCGGTGCCCGGGGTTTGGGGTCCGGGGGTGTGATGGCCGTCAGGCCGCCGTCCAGGAGGCGGGTGCGCTACCTCGGGGTTCCGGTAGTACTCGCCGAAAAAGCAACGAAGTAGGCGCTGATCTGGTCCTTTTGATGGGATGCCCGGTTCGCACCCCGAGGGCGTCGTCCGTCTGCAGGATCATAGAGACGGGTCACCTTTCGCTCCTTTCATCACACACTCGAGCGAAGGGTGACCTACCTCATGAACCCGACATCACGACATGCCGGGGAACCTCTGCATTTGAACCCGTACGCACCTCTGCACATGAGGGGCCCTGGCAAGATTTCCGTGAAGCCGGGGCATGCGAGCGTACGCCGGTGACGCTCCGTCATGCGTTCCGGCATTCTCGGCGAGTGTGATGACCTCATACGGGTTGTGTTCCCGCACCTCGATGCGGTGCGGGTGGAGGGCGGCGTGGTTCGGATCTCGGCCCGCACCCGCGAGTTGATGGTTGCCTATCCGGAGTGCGGCCGGGATTCGACACGGGTGCACAGCCGCTATACCCGTACCCTGGCCGATCGCGCCGTCGGTGGCCGCCCGCTGCCGGTCAGTTTGTCAGGCTCGCCACCCCGCCAACTCGCGCCACTCGGCCACCACTGCCGGCCCCGGCCGGAGGCCGCGGCATCACCGTCTCGCCCCGAGCCCGGACGAGATTGTCGTGAGATCCCGCAGAGGCCGGTCCCTCGTACGGAGCAACCATCCCCCGGTGCGGGGCGGCCGTCGTGACCCGGCGGGAGGGCGGGTCGTCGGGGCCGCCCGGTGTACCGGCCACGATCGAGTCGGATGTGAAGGCCCGTCCTGGGTTCTCCGTACCGTCCGAGGGGGTGCTGGCGACGAGGTACCCCGATCCCGAAAACACTGTATTCACAGACTCTCCGTTCACCATCAAATCGGCGACGGAGTCGAACATTCGTGTAGGTCCGTGATCTGCGAGTCCGGACGTGGGCCTGCTGTGGTGCCTCCGGCTGGAAGCCTGTCGCCCGGGGGGGCGTTGTCGCTGTCGTTGGCTTCTCCTTCCCGGGTCAGAAGTTGCCGAGGCCGCCGCAGACGTTTAGGGCCTGGGAGGTGATGGAGGCGGCCGTGTCGGTGGTCAGGTAGCCGACCAGACCGGCGACCTCCTCCGGGGTGGAGTACCGGCCGAGCGGGATCTTGGCGGTGAACTTCTGCATGATCTGCTCTTCGGATGTGCCGTACGCGGCCGCGTAGCCCGAGCGCACGCGCTGGGCCATCGGGGTCTCGACGTATCCCGGGCAGACGGCGTTCACGGTGATGCCGTTGGGGGCGAGCTCGTTGCCGAGGGCCTTGGTGAAGCCGACGACACCGTGCTTGGAGGCGGAGTAGGGGGCGCCGAGCACGACACCCTGCTTGCCGGCGGTGGAGGCGATGTTGATGATCCGGCCACGGCCGGAGCCTTCCATGCCGCCGTTCTTGATGACCTCTCGGGTCATCCGGAAGACGCTGGTGAGATTGGTGGTGATGACGTCGTCCCACAGCTCGTCGGTGAGGTCGGCGGTGGGACCGCCGCCGCTGCGGCCGGCGTTGTTGACGAGGATGCCGATCGGGCCGAAGGCTTCGACGGCGGCCGCGACGAGCGCCTTGACCGACCCGGGGTCGCGGACGTCGGCGACGGTGCCGGCCACTTCCAGGCCCTCGGCACGCAGTTCCGCCACCGTCTCCTTGACCTGCTGCTCGGTTCGGGAGCAGAGGAAGACCCGGTGACCGCGGCGGGCGAGGTCGCGCACCACGGCCAGCCCGATCCCGCTGGTGCCGCCGGTGACCAGGGCCACCGTGTTGGTCTCTGTCGTCATTGGTCTACCTCCGTCAAGGGCATGGACGCGTCCGACCATCTCTCCAAGCGCTCGACGGCTGGCCGAGCGGCACTTGAGGGCCGGGCCCGCGCCACGGCCGCAGAGCCTCGCTCGAAATCTCCTCGAAGTCTGCTGCACATTCCTTCGAGTTCCCTTCCAGGATTGTTCGATTCTCGCCGATGAGACATGACTCGCATATTCCCGGAGGTTGTCCGGACGCCTTCTTTTCCACCAAGATTGCGAAAGACCCGGAGAGCTGGGACATATTCCGAGGAAGGAATGCGATGAGCGGCCAGATAGACGCTGTGCGCCGGATGATCCAGGCCTACAACACCGGAAATACCGACGACGTGGCGGAATACATCCACCCGGATTACCTCAATCCGGCCTCGATGGAGCACATGGACCTGCGTGGTCCCGATTCCTTCGCCATGGCCGTCAAGTGGCTGCGGATGACGTTCTCCCAGGAGGCCCGCCTGGAGGAGGTGCAGCTGGAGGAGCGCGGCGAATGGGTGCGCGCCTACCTCGTCCTCTACGGCCGCCACGTGGGCGACCTCGTCGGCATGGCCGCCACCGGCCGGGTCTTCTCCGGCGAGCAGATCCACCTGATCCGCTTCGTCGACGGCAAGATCCGCGACCACCGCGACTGGCCGGACTACCAGGGCACGTACCGGCAGCTCGGCTCCCCGTGGCCGGAGCCGCAGGGCTGGAGGGACTGAGCATGTTCCTCGTCACCGGAGCCACTGGCAAGGTCGGCCGCGAGGCCGTCGACCAGCTGCTCGCGCTGGACCACCCGGTCCGTGCGCTGAGCCGCAACCCCGAGGAGGCGAACCTGCCCGCGGGCGTGGAGGTGGCGGCGGGCAGCCCCGCCGACCCCGCCTCGCTCGCAGCCGCCTTCGACGGGGTAGCCGCAGCCCTGGTGGTGCTCTCCGGCGACGTCGCCGGAGAGGCAGCGAACGTGGCAGCTGCCGCCCGCGCGGCCGGCACCTCCCAGATCGTGCTGCTGTCCTCCGCCGGCATCGAGCACCCATTGCCGCACGGCATCTCGCAGGAGCACCGGGCCTCCGAGGTGGCGATCGAGGAGTCTGGGGTGCCGTGGACCTTCCTGCGGCCGGGCCCGTTCCACGCCAACACCTCCTGGTGGATCCGTACGGTCCGCGAGACCGACTCGGTGCGCTGCTGGATCGGAAACAACCCCGGTGCTCCGATCGACGAGTACGACATCGCCTCGGTCGCGGTGGTCGCGCTCACGCAGAACGGCCACCTGGGGAAGTCGTACCTGCTCACCGGCCCGGAGACGCTGACCTCCGAGGATCAGGCCCGGATCCTGGGCGAAGTACTGGGACGGGAGCTGGAGTTCTCGGTGGCGCCGCCCGAGGAGGTGGTGGACGTGTTCACCGGGATCACCGGGGACCGCCCGGCCGCCGAGACCAACGTGGCGGCCCTGCGCAGCCCCGAGGTGCCGTGGGCCAAGCCCACCCGCGCGGTGCGTGACCTCACCGGACGCGAGCCGCGCCCCTACCGCCGGTGGGCCGTCGAGAACGCGGCTCTGTTCGAGTGAGCAGCCGGAACCCGAATCCGAAGGGGATTGTCAGATGAGCAGGATCCTGGTGACCGGTGCGACCGGTCTGCAGGGCGGGGCGGTGGCCCGTGAGCTGATCCGCCGCGGCCGGTCGGTGTCGGCGCTGGTGCGGGACCCGGCCTCGGAGCGGGCGCGAGCGCTCGCGGACCTGGGCGTGGAACTGGTCCGCGGCGACCTGGACGACGAGTCCTCGCTGCGGTCGGCGCTGAAGGGCTTCCACGGCCTGTTCGCCGTGCAGAACTTCATGACCCCGGCCGGGCTGGGCGGCGAGGTCCGCCAGGGCCGGGCGCTCGCACGGGCCGCGGAGGCGGCCGGAATCGGCCACGTGGTGTACACGTCCGTGGGCGGCGCGGACCGGGAGAGCGGGGTCCCGCACTTCGACTCCAAGCGGGGCATCGAGCGGTACCTGGAGCGCACGGGTGTGCCGTTGACGGTGCTGCGCCCGACGTTCTTCATGGACAACTTCGCCGCCCACGGGCCGGAGCTGGTGGACGGCACGCTGCTGGTGCGGCTGGCGCTGCGGCCCGACACCCGGGTGCAGTTCATCGCGGTAGACGACATCGGCTGGTTCGCCGCCGAGGCCTTCGACCGGCCGGAGGCGTACGTCGGCCGGGCGGTGGAGATCGCCGGTGACGCCCTGACCGCGACGGAGATCGCGCAGGCGTTCTCGGCGCGCTCGGGCCTGCCGGCCCGGTTCGAGGAGCTGGCGCTGGACGCGGTGGCGAACAACCCGTACATCCCCAACGCCCCCGATATCGCCCTGATGTTCGAGTGGTTCCAGTTCCACGGATACCAGGCCGACATCGAGTCGCTGCGGGCCGAGCACCCGGGGCTGCAGTCCTTCGCGACATACCTCAAGGGCATCGAGGTGCCCACGGCCTGACGGCAACGGCACCTGACACGCACGAAACGCAAGAGGAGAGCGAGACCGCCTTGGCAACCCCGACTCGGCACCGGTCCTTGCCCACATCCACCCCCGACAGGCCCGAGGAGGCGATCAGGAAGGAGGAGCAGCAGCCCGAAAGCCCGTCCGGAGCGGGACGGAAGGAGTCCCGGCTGAGCTCCAGGGGGCGGAAGCTGACCCTCGCCCTGCACATCACGTCATCGGTCGGCTGGATGGGCCTGTCCATGTCGATGGCCACGCTCGCGCTCATCGGCTACCTCACCTCGGATCCCGGTGTGGCCAAGGGCGCGTACTACGCGATGTACGTCTTCGACGAGAGCACCGTCTCGGTGATCAGCCTGGTCTGCGGGGTCACCGGCGTGCTGCTGGGGCGCGGGACGCCGTGGGGCCTGCTGCGCCACTGGTGGGTGGTGGTCAAGTGGGTCATCACCCTGGCCGTCGCGATGATCGCCTGGGTGTACACCCATCCGCTGGTGCTGACCGCCGCCGAGAAGGCGGCCGCGTCCGAGGACGGGGTCTACCGGCCGGGGCCGGAGGGCACCCTGCTCGCCTGGACAGTGCCGCCGCTCTTCTGCGGGCTGCTGTTCCTGGGCTTCGTCTCGGTCTACAAGCCGTGGGGGCGTACCCGCCGCGGGCGCCGGTACGCACAGAGCCGCGCGGGTTCGCCCGCCCCGTCCTCCGGCCGGGGTTCCGGTCCGGGCGCCGGCCCGCTGCGGGTCGCGGACGTCCCGGTGATCGTCGAGGCCGCCGACCGGCTGGCCGAGGGCGTCGTGGGCCTGCGGCTGGCTCCCGTGTCCCGGGCCGCCACCGAGCCGTGGCGGGCGGGTGCGCACATCGACCTCGTCCTGCCCTCGGGGAAGGTGCGCCAGTACTCCCTGCACGGCGACCCCGCGGACGGCTCGGCGTACCAGGTGGCGGTGCTGCGGGAACTGGAGGGCAGAGGCGGCTCGGCTGAGGTCCACACCCTGTCCGTGGGCGACCGCATCGCCGTACGCGGCCCGCGCAACCACTTCCCGCTGGCCGACGCCCCCGCCTACCTGTTCGTCGCGGGCGGCATCGGGATCGTCCCCCTCCTGCCCATGATCGAGCAGGCCGAACGGCTGGGCACCCCCTGGCGGCTGCTGTACGTGGGCCGCAGCCGCGCCTCCATGGCGTTCCTGCCGCGGCTGGAGCGGTACGCAGCGCAACGGGTCTCCGTGTACGCGCGCGACCTGACGGACCGTCCCGACCTTGCCGAGCACCTGTCGGCGAGCCCGGCAGGCACGGCGGTGTACTGCTGCGGCCCGGACGGGCTGATGCGGGCCGTCGAGAAGCTGATGGACAGCGCCTGTCCCACAGGGAGCCTGCACCTGGAGCGGTTCGTGGCCGCCACGGACACCGCCGTGGGTGAGAACCTGCCGTTCGAGGTCGAACTCGGCAGCACCGGCACGGTGGTGAGCGTCCGGGCCGACCAGTCGGCGCTGGAGGCCCTGCGGGAGGAGTCGCCCGGACTCGCCGCCTCCTGCGAGGACGGCCTGTGCGGCAGCTGCGAGCTGCGCGTGCTGCGGGGTACCCCCGAACACCGCGACCACGTGCTCTCCCCCGCCGAGCGCGGGCGTACCGACGTGATGTACCCGTGCGTCTCGCGGGCCCACGGCGGCCGCGTCGTGGTGGACCTGTAGCGCATAAGGGCCCGGGACAAAACTCTTGGGTTCTAGGAGTCGTTGCAAGATGCATTGGACTTCGAGATCCGTAGGGACCGGACGGCCCAGGGGCCTATGAAGCTGAGCCGGGAGCGGACGGCATACTCCCGGCTCATGCAGCAGGGCTACACGAACACCGAGGCGTGCTGCATCGTCGGCATCACCCGCCGGACCGGCCAGAAGTGGCGTCACGGCCGCGGAGCCGAGCAGCGGCAGAAGGCGGCACCACCGATTCGCACGGTGGTGCCGCCTTCCGGTGATTCCCGGTATCTGAGCGAGGACGAGCGGATCTACATCGCTGACCGGCTGCGGGACAAGGCCACCGTGCGGGCCATCGCCGCCGAGCTGGGCCGCAGCCCGTCCACCATCAGCCGGGAGATCCGCCGCAACCGCACCGACAGCACTCGCGGGCAGTGGCACTACCGTCCGTATGCCGCCCAGGCCAGGGCGGACGCCCGCTGGCCCCGTCCCAAACCCCGCAGGATCACCGGGAACCCCGAACTGCGGGACGCCGTCCAGGCGATGCTGGACGAGCGGTGGAGCCCGGAGCAGATATGCCACGCTCTACGCCGACAGTTCCCCGACCGGCCGGAGATGCGCGTGGTCCACGAGACTGTCTACCAGGCGCTCTACATTCAGGGCCGCGGCGAGCTGCGGCGCGAGCTCGCCGGCGCCCTGCGCTCCGGCCGGGCCCGCAGCAAGCCCCAGCGGCAGGCCAACTGCAGGCGTTCCCGCTTCACCGACCCGATGGTCATGATCAGCGAGGGTCCTGCCGAGGCCGAGGACCGAGCCGTCCCCGGGCACTGGGAGGGCGATCTCATCCTCGGCAAGGAGCAGAAGTCCGCGATCGGCACCCTGGTCGAGCGTTCCACCCGCTTCGTGATGCTGCTGCACCTGCCCGGCGACCACACGGCCGAGACCGTCCGTGACGCCCTGGTGGCCACCGCCCGAACGCTCCCGACTCAGCTGAAGCGGAACCAGGGCAGCGAGATGGTCAAACACGCGGAGTTCAGCCTCGCCACCGACATCCCGGTCTACTTCTGCGACCCCGCCAGCCCCTGGCAGCGCGGCTCCAACGAGAACACCAACGGCCTGCTGCGGCAGTACCTCCCCAAGGGCACCGACCTCTCGGTCCACACCCCCGAGCACCTGGCGGCCGCCGCCGACCAGTTCAACCCCCGCCCACGCAAAAGGCTCGGCTGGGAAACCCCAGCCGAGCGTCTGGCTAAGTTCCTCGCGGCCTAGACAACCGACCACGTGTTGCGGCGACCGCTAGAAAACGCCACTGTGTGTCCGTCCCGGGTCCGTACGCTGCGCACGGCGTCGGCGGTTCAGCCGCCGAGGAGCTCGGCGAGGACCTCGGCCGGGTCGTGGTGCGGTGCGGCGGCCGGCCACCACCGGCCGTCCTCCTTTCGGTAGGGGTACCAGCGGCCGTCCCGGCCGTAGCGCAGCTGGAGCCCGCTGCCGACCAGCGTCCAGCGGTTCTCCCGCACCTCCAGCTCGGGGAGTTCGTTCTGCTCCCAGCCCGCGGCGAGCGCGGTGCTCGCCCGGGCGGTGTCCTGCCTCGGCGGCGTCCACGCCTGCTCCAGCACGTCCAGCCCGGCGTTCCCGCCCAGCCGCCACGCCTCGGCCGCCCGGTCCAGCTGCTCCGGGCTGCCGCAGGCCTCCCGCACGCGGGCCAGGACCCTCGCCCCGGGGTGGGTCGCCGCGATCCGTACGCAGTCCCGCCAGAGATCGAGCGGCGCCGGCGGCGTGGCGGTGAAACCGTGGGTGTAGGCGAGCAGTTCACGGGCGCGCACGGCCGCGTCGGTGACCAGCTGCTCCAGCGGGTCGGCCCCGGCCGAGGACGCGTCCTGGCGTACGGGCGGCCCGGGCAGCGGCGGCAGCTCGGGTAGCGCCGCGGGCTCACGGCCGAAGACCTCCTCGGCGGGAGTGCCGTCCGGCAGCTGCGCCGCGGCGGCCTGCGAACCGGCCTCGGCTCCCTCCTCCGCCCCGTCGGCGTCCTCGTCGCCGAGACCGCCGACGATCGCCTGCATCAGCAGGACGGACCGGAGTTCCTCCCGCGCCTCCTGCGCGCCGGACCCCCGCAACAGGAGCAGCAGCATCGCGTCCTCGTCCAGCAGCCAGGACGCCTGGTAGCAGAGCGCGGCTGCGTGCTTGCAGGGGTGCTCGAACGCCTCACAGTCGCAGTCCGCCTCCAAGTCGCCGTAGCCGGGCAGCAGCCGCACCCGTGCGTCCTCGGCGGCCTCCAGCAGGTCGGGCGGCAGTTGCCCGGCGAGCAGCTCCTCGGCGACGTCCGGCCGCTCGGCGGCCTTCTCCCAGAGCGACTCCCACTCGTCCTCGTCGAGCTTCTCCAGGGTGAGCACCGTCTTGAACAGGGTGTCACCTTCATAGCTGGCAGTGGAGATGCGACCGGGGCTGACCGTGATCGGCCCGAGCCGGCCGGTGCGCGCGAAGGCCCGGCCCGTCTTCAGCGTCTCCCTGTCCAGGGAGGTGTCCTCCAGCGCGTCCGCCCAGGCTTTGCCCCACCAGGACTGGCCGCGTGCCCGGCTGCCCCGGCGCGCGGCAAAGGCCGGAAAGCCCCGTGCGCCCGTCTCGTCCCCGCTCATCCCGCGCTCCTCAGTTCGACCAGGTTGGCCAGCTCGTCGTTGGTCAGCTGCGTCAGTGCCTGCTCCCCGGAGCCCAACACGGCGTCCGCCAGGCCCTGCTTCGCCTCGAGCAGGACGGCGATGCGGTCCTCGACCGTACCCTCGGCGATCATCCGGTGCACCTGTACGGTGCGCGTCTGCCCGATGCGATAGGCGCGGTCGGTGGCCTGGGCCTCCACCGCCGGGTTCCACCAGCGGTCGTAGTGCACGACGTGGTCGGCGCGGGTGAGGTTGAGTCCGGTGCCGGCGGCCTTGAGGGACAGCAGGAAGACGGGCACCTCCCCGTCCTGGAACTGACGGACCATCTCCTCGCGGCGCGGCACCGGGGTGCCACCGTGCAGCAGCAGGGTGGGGACGCCGCGCTCGCGCAGGTGCGCCTCCAACAGCCGTGCCATGGTGACGTACTGGGTGAAGACCAGCACAGCCCCGTCCTCGGAGATGATGGTCTCCAGCAGTTCGTCGAGCAGCTCCAGCTTGCCGGAACGGCCGGCCAGCCGGGCGCCTTCCGCCTCCTTGAGGAACTGCGCGGGGTGGTTGCAGATCTGCTTCAGACCGGTGAGCAGTTTGAGCACCAGACCGCTCCGGGCGATGCCCTTGGTGGCCTTGATCTGCGCCATGACCTCACGGACCTGGGTCTCGTACAGGGTCCGTTGCTCAGGGGTGAGGCAGACCGGGCGGTCCGTCTCGGTCTTCGGTGGGAGTTCGGGGGCGATGCCCGGGTCCGACTTCTTGCGGCGGAGCATGAACGGCCGGACCAGTTCGGCCAGTCGCTGTGCGGTGGGGCCGTACTCCCCCTCCTCTCCCGGCGGCGGTCCGAACTCTGCGCGTTCCTTGCGTTCGGCCTCGATGGCGGCGATCCAGCGGCTGCGGAAGTGGCCGTGGCCGCCGAGGAGCCCGGGGGTGGTCCAGTCGAGGACAGCCCAGAGTTCGGAGAGGTTGTTCTCGACCGGGGTGCCGGTCAGGGCGATCCTGGCGTCGGCGGGGATCAGCCGCAGCGCCTTCGCGGTGCTGGAGTGCGGGTTCTTGACGTGCTGGGCCTCATCGGCGACGACCGCGCTCCAGCGGTGCGCGCCGAGCCGCTCGGCGTCCAGGCGCATGGTGCCGTAGGTGGTCAGGACGAAGCCCGAGTCGGCGCCGTCCAGGGTGCGGTCGGGGCCGTGGTAGCGGCGCACGGGCGTGCCGGGGGCGAACTTGCCGACCTCGCGCTGCCAGTTGCCCAGCAGAGAGGCGGGGCAGACGACGAGGGTGGGGCCGGCGCTGTCCGGGTGCTCCTGGCGCAGCAGGTGCAGCGAGATCAGCTGGACGGTCTTGCCCAGGCCCATGTCGTCGGCGAGGCAGCCGCCGAGACCGAGCGAGGTGAGGCGGTCCATCCAGCGCAGGCCGCGCAGTTGGTAGTCGCGCAGGGTGGCCGCGAGCGCAGCGGGCTGCTCGACCGCTTCGTTTCTGCCGTCGGGTTCGGTCAGGCGCCGGCGCAGGGCGAGCAGCCAGTCGCTGGACGCGACCCGCACCTGTTTGCCGCCGATCTCGGTATAGCCGGTGAGGGCGACGGCGAGCGCCTCGATGGCGGTGAGCGGTTTGAGGTCGCGTTCGGCGGCCTTGCGGGCGAGGTCGGCGCCGATGAACACCCACTGCCCGCGCAGCAGGACCAGCGGCTGGCCGGCGGCGGCGATCTCGGCTGTCTCCTGCTCGGTGAGGGCTTCCCCGTCGAGGTCGAGCTGCCAGCGCAGGTCGACCGTGGTGCCACCGCCGAAGAAGGACCGCAGGTCGATGGGCGGGGTCCGCTTGCCGCCGACGACGGCACGGCTGGTGAGGGAACGGATGGCCTCCGCGGGCCAGAGCACCTCGACGCCGTGGGCGGCGAGTCGGCCGGCGGTTTCGCCAAGCAGGTCCTGGACCTCGTGGTCGGCGAGGTCCAGTGTGGAGGGCACCGGCAGCAGGCGGGAAAGGGGCTGCCAGACGTCGGCGGCCCGCCGTACGGCGAGGACGGTGTCGGCTTGGGCCCGCGGCCCGAACCCGGCTGCCTCGGCCGCGGCGAACAGCTCGTCGGCGTCGGCGCTGAGGGTCGGGTCGGCCAGGCTGGACACCTGGGGCACCAGGCGCAGGGCGGGCTGCCCGCCGTCGCCGGCGGCGGGCACCAGGTCCAGGCGCAGGGCCAGCCGCACGCCCGAGTCGAGGCCGGCGGAGATCTCCTCGGCCCAGGCGCGCAGCTGGGGGACGTACTGGGGTTCGACGGCGGCGAAGGCCGGGCGGCCGGTGGCGGCGGGTGCGGCGGCGGTGCGCGGCAGGGTGTCGGCGACCGCGTCGACGAAGGAGCGCAGCAGGGCGGGGGCGTTGGGCAGTAGCAACGGGCCGCCCGGCGGGACGGGCAGCGGGACGGCGAGCGCCTCGGCCGGTGCCGCGGCGGCCAGTTCGTGCATGCGCCGGACGTCCTCCGGGGCGATCGGGCCGGCGCGCCAGGTGTCGTAGCCGGTGGCGGAGACGCCGGGGAGCAGCCGTTCGCGGGCGGCGAGGTGCAGGCCGAGGGCGGTGGCGGCGCCCCAGAACGCGGCGGACGGGCTGGGGGTGACATCCGCGGTGCCGTTTGTGCTCCCGTCGGCGTTCGCTTCGGTGTGGAGCCGGCGGGCCAGGGTGAGGGTGGGCAGTGCCTGGGCGACGGTCAGGCGCAGAACCGGGCAGCGGCGTATGGCGAGAGTGCCGCCGTTGGCGGTGACCAGGTCAGCTTCGCCGGGTTCGCCGATGGGCGGCTGTGCGGCGAGGCCGGGGCCGGCCCAGCCGTCGGGGTACCGGAACACGAGTCTTCCGGTACGCGCCGGATCGCCCGGCTCGAAGGCTACCGCGCACTGCGCCAGCAGGTCGGCCTGCTCACGCGACATCCACACCATCTGTTCCGCCCCCTGGTTCGTCGTCCGGTCAACGTCCGCCGTCCACACGGCGTTTCGCCCAGTTCTGTGCGTAGGCGTACCACAGAGGGGCGGTGCGGTGCACATTGAGGCTGTGTCCGGTGGCCGGAACGGCGAGGGCTTCCAGCCGGGCCTCGGGTCCGTACAGGGGGGCGGCGGAGGCCTTCAGCGCGGCCGAGCTGGAGCAGTCGGAACCCTGGCCACCGCAGATGAGCTTGTCGTCCTGGCCGACGACGACGAGTACGGGAACGCGGATCCGCTGGTTGAGGGAGATGTCGCCATAGGCCGGGTCGGCGGGGTAGACATCCGGTTCGGTGGTGAGTTCGTCGTGGAGCAGCACGTACGGTTCGGTGGTCCGGCGGTCGTAGAACCAGGCGGCCTTGCCGCCGGGCCGCAGGGCGAGGTAGCCGTCGTCGAGACCGCGCCGGGCCAGCAGCGGGTGCTGTCCGGCGGGCACGTATAGGTGTCCCATCTGCTCGAACGCCGCTGTGTTGGGCGGGGTGCCTTCGCCGGTGAGGATGAGTCCGTCGACGACGTCGGGGTGCTTGACCGCGACCATGCGAGCCACCGTCGAGCCGAAGGAGTGGCCGACCAGGACGACCTTCCGGTAGCCGCGGTCGCGCAGCGTGCGGATGAGCTGGAGGGTCACCAGCTCGTGGGTACTGTCGGTGAAGCGGGAGCTGTGCGGAGCGGAGCTGGCCCCGGTGCCCAGCCGGTCGAACGCCAGGACGGCGTGGCCGGCCCCGGCGGCGGCCTCCACGTAGGAGGGGCCGCCGGTCCGGCCGTGCACGGTCCAGTAGTCCCGGTTGTAGGTGCCGCCGTGCAGCAGCAGTTGGACCGTGGTGGCACGTGCGGCGCGCGGGGTGCAGAGCGTGCCGGCGATCCGTTGGTCGGCGGGGGCGCCCTCGGTGACGGCCACCTGGGAGGTGAACGGCGCGCAGTTCACCCCGGCCGGCCCGCCGGAGTGGGCGGCCGATGCGGTGGAGGCTGCTGCGGGGCTTCCGAGCAGGGGCAGCAGAAGTGCGCCGGCAGCGGTTGTCGCCAGGGCTCGGAAGCTCAGGGCCATCTGATTCTCCTGGAAGGTCGGTGCGGGTGGTGCGGGCATGCGGAGGGTCGGCCAGTGGCCCGCTCGACCACGGCCGACTCGCTCGATTCCACGTCCGGTTCCTTTCGTACGGATGCGGATCAGTACGGTCCGCTGAACCCGGCGTCCACGCCGGTCAGTACGGGCACGGCGGCCCCGTCCCAGCCCACCAGGTCGAGACAGGCTTCGGCGATCTTCGCGGCGCTGGGGTGGAACGCCTCCTCCAGCGGCCAGGACACCGGAGCGGGGCAGTCGGGGGGAGTGATCCTGCGGACCGGGGCGCGCAGCTCGCCCGGGATGCGCTCGGCGATCACTGCGGCCACCTCGGCCGAGAAGCCGTAGCGTGCCCAGCTCGTGTCGGCCACCACGACGCGGCCGGTCCGGGCGACCGACTCGCAGATGATGTCCTCGTCCAGCGGCCGGATGCTGCGCACGTCCACCACCTCGACGCTGACGCCCCGCCCGGCGAGCAGGTCGGCGGCGCGCTCCGCCTCGTGGACCATCAAGGAGGCGGCCACCACGGTCACGTCGGTGCCGTGACGGACGATGCGGCCCACGCCGAAGGGCACGGGCGTGAGTTCCTCGGGCACCTCGCCCTCGATCGGGTAGAGCGAGCGGTTCTCCATCAGCACCACGGGGGTGTCCGCCTCCAGGGCGGCGGCCAGCAGGCCCTTGGCGTCGGCCGGGGAGGCCGGGGCGGCGACGTACAGGCCGGGGAAGTGGCCGAACGTCGCGTGCAGGCTCTGCGAGTGGGTGGCACCCTGGCCCCAGCCGCGGCCGACGACACCGCGCATGACGACCGGCACACCGCCCTTGTCCCCGTACATGTAGCGCCACTTGGACGCCAGGTTGATCATCGCGTCCATGGCCAGGAACATGAAGTCGGCCCGGGTGTGCACCACGAGGGGGCGCAGGCCCTGGTCGGCTGCGCCGATGCAGATGCCGGCGACGGCGTTCTCGCTGTTGGGGGTGTCGATCACCCGCTGGGCGCCGAAGCGTTCGAAGGCCGGGCCGGTGGTGCCGTAGGAGCCCTTGTGGTCGTCGACGTTCTGCCCGGCGATGATGATGCCCGGGTCGGCCTCCATGGCCTGGACGGTGCCCTCGGCGATCGCCTGCCAGTACGTGAGCTTCCGTGTCATCGTGATCTCCTGTCAGCTCGCGTCAACCGGACGCCCGTAGGCCCCGTCGGTCAGCCGGTCCGCACTGGGGAAGGGCGCCGCCTTGGCAGCGGTGACCGCGAGCCGCGTCTCGTCGCGGAACTCCTGGTCCCAGCGGGCGACGTGCTCTTCGATGTCCGGTACGTCGGCGCGCAGTGCCGCCGTGCTCCGGCGGACCGGGCAGCGCTCCAGCCAGCCCTCCACCTCGGACTCGGGGCGGTCGATCCCGGTATCGAAGCCCGGGCCGACGTGCTCGCGCCAGCGGTAAGTGTCCAGCTCCAGGAGGTAGGGACCCTGGCCGGCCCGGCAATGGACGGTGGCCCGCAGCATGGCCTCGTGGACGAGGGACACGTCGTTGCCGTCGACGCGCTCGGCGGCGATCCCGTATGCCCGGGCCCGCTCGGTGATCCCGGTGGTCGCGGAGTTCGCCGGCTGGCGGGCGCTGAGCGGGGAGGAGATCGAGTAGGAGTTGTTCTCACAGACGAAGACGACCGGGATCCGGTGGACCGCGGCGAAGTTGAGGGACTCGTGGAAGACGCCCTCCTCGCTGGCTCCGTCCCCGAAGAAGGTGGCCACGACCTGCGAGGAGCCCTGCTTGGCCAGAGCCCACGCGGCACCGGTGGCCACGGAGATCATCTCGCCGAGGATCGCGGCCGATCCGGCGAAGCCGACGGCCCGGTCGGTCAGGTGCACCGACCCGCCGCGCCCGCCCGAGCAGCCCGTTTCCTTGCCGTAGAGTTCGGCAACCATGCCGGTGAGGTCCCCGCCCTTGGCGAGGTAGGCGGCGTGGCTGCGGTGCCCGGTGTAGACGAGGTCGTCCTCGCGCAGGGCGGCGCAGACCCCGACGGCGGCGGCCTCCTGACCTACCGAGAAGTGCACCGGGGTGCGCATCTCCTGCTCATCGCGGTAGAGGTCCGCCAGCTCCTCCTCGATGCGGCGGATGCGCACCATGCCTCGGAGCAGCGCGGCTGGATCCGCCACTGGGTCCTCGGATGTGTTGGGGTTCGGCACGACCGACCCACCTCCAGGATCGACTGAACAACGGAGTATGATCATCCCCACGCCCGGTCAAGCTCCCCTGGAACCGGAGCGGAGCGGCGGGCGGGGCCCTCGCTCGACCGATCCTCCGCTGTGCCCGCCTAGCCTGCGCGGTGCCCGCGGCGCGGACGCGCCCGCGAGGGAGAGGGGAGCCGTAGATGGTTGTGGCGGAGAAGGAGCTGGGCCGCCGACTCCAGCTCGTCCAGGGAATCCACTGGTTGTACGGGGCGCAGGGCGACCCGTACGCCGCACTGCTGCGCGGGCACCACGGCCCGGACCCGCGGGAGCTGTACGCCCTCAACCGGGAGGCCGGGCCGCTATGGCGCAGTCGTCTGGGCACCTGGGTGGCCGCCCGGTACGCCACTGCCGCCGAGCTGCTGGCCCTGCCGGTGCCGGAGGGCGGCCCGCTGCCCGCGGCCGTGGCCCAGCCGCAGGTGGCCGTGACCTGGGACCAGGGGCTGCCCGCCCCGGATCCTGCGGACCGGCCCGGCGCCGACTGGGTCCGGGCCCTGGCGGGGCCGGCCTGCGAGCGGCTCCTGGCAGGGCTGCGCGGGAAGGTGGACCTGGTCGCCGAGGTCGCCGCCCGGGTCCCTGTCGAGGTACTGGCGGACCTACACGGTCTGACCGGGGCGGACCGCGAGCGGCTGGCCGAGGCCTGCGCGGCGGCCGCCCCCGCGCTCGATGCGGCGCTGGCGCCGCCGTCGTACGGGGACGCCGCCCGGCTGCCGGCCGCCGTCTCCGCCCTGCGCGGGCTGCTGGGCGAGGCAGCTGTGCTGCGGGTGGTGGTGGAGGCGCGTGTCGCGCAGGAACTCATCGCCGGGGCGCTGCACGCGCTGGTCACCGGGCCGGGGCAGTGGGAGCTGCTCGCCGACCGGGGGCCGGACGGGGCGGCCGCGGTGGTGGCGGAGACACTGCGTCACGACCCGCCGGTGAAGGTGCACGTGTTCACCGCGGCGGCGGACACGGAGGCGGCCGGGCAGCGGATCGCGGCCGGGGAGCAGGTGGCCGTCCTGATCGGTGCGGCCAACCGGGACCCGGAGGTCTTCGACCGGCCGGACGTCTTCGACCCGCGCAGGGCCGAGACGGCCGGCGCCGGCCCGCGGCTGCTGGTCCCCGCGCCGTACGGGGTGCCGCTGGAGCCGTTCGCCGGGATCGTCGCCGAGACGGTGGTGGTGGCGCTCGCGGCGGCCCGTCCCGGGCTGCGTGCGGCCGGCCCCGCGGTGCGGCGCCCACGGACGCCGGTGACGGGGGGGCTGCTAACGGTCCCAGCCCTGTTCTGACCGCCCCCGGACAGATGCCGAGGGCCCCTGCGGTGGCGGATTCAAGGAATCGTGGCAGCACACGACCGGTGTGACAGACGCTCGGCCGACGTTTGTCAGCCGAGCGTCTTGTGTGGGCGGCTGTCGGGGTCGGCAGCGCCGGCCCGGACGCCGGTATTCTCCCGGAGGCGGTTGGCGACGTGGATGCGCCCGGTCTCGCTCGGACAGTGCGATGAGACCGGCGGCTCGGACACAGGCAGCGGCGCCACCGGGTTGGCTGGTGGCGCCGCTCTGTTCTTCGCTGCGAGGATGCTGCGGCCGTTGCGCCGTCGCTTGCCCGTGTGCTCGTCGACACCCGCGAGGCGGGCCGCTTCGATGTAGCCGGTTCCTTCGAGATCCCCGACAGGGTCAAGCTCGGGCGACGCGCTCGTACAGCGGGATGTAGAGGTTCGGGTCACTGGTGCTGAGCGCCTGCAGCGCCGCGCGGTGGGCGACGAACTCGGGCTGCTGCAGGGCCTTGCGGAAGGATTCCTCGTCCTCCCATTCGGCCAGGTTGGCGTACGCGTTGGGGTCGTCGGTGTGCCGCATCAGGCGGTGGCGGACGAACCCCGGCTGGGCTGTGAAGAACTCGGAAGTCTTGTCGAAGGCCTGCTCGAACTCCTCGGTCGGTCCGGTGACCGTGAAGCGGTTGATGAAGGTGATCAAGGTGTGGTCCTTTCTTCGGTATGGACGGCCGGCCGGGTCAGCGGGCCGCGGAGGTCGGCTCGGCCGCGGACCGCACCAGAGGGCCGTCGGCGGCGGGGACGGCGCCGCGCCGCGGGATCCGGGCGAGCACCACGCCGGCCAGGATGATCGCCATGCCCAGCACCTCGCGGCCGGTGGGCTGGTGGTTCTCCATCACGACCATGCCCAGGGTGAGGACCACGGGCACGACGTACAGCACGCTGGAGGCCTTGGCCGCGCCCTCGTCGCGGATCAGCTGGGCGAAGCACATGTACACCAGCCCGGTGTTGAGGATGCCGAGCACGAGGAGTGCGCCGATGACGGCCGCGGAGAACTGCGGGGCGCGGTCGAAGCCGCCGTTGGGCAGGTTGATTGCGGCCCAGCCGACCCCGATGACCGCCTGCGAGGTGGCCAGCACCAAGGGGGGCATGTCCTGGCCGTCCTCGGCGGCCGGCTTCATCAGCTTCTCCATCAGCAGCATGGACCAGCCGTAGGCCAGCGCCGCGACGGCGTTGACGGCCGCGGCCGCCGAGAGCCACTGGGCACCCGCGTTCCAGGGCGCGTACAGGACCAGGACGCCGGCGAAGCCGACGAGCAGGCCCGCCACCAGCGTGGCCGGGATGCGGCCGGCGCGGCGGCGCACCAGGAAGAGCGCGACCACGCACAGCGGCACACTCGCGTTGAACACCGAGACCATGCCCGTGTCGGCGCCCAGGGCGTCGTCCACGAGCTCGACCAGCAGCACGGGCAGCGCGTTGGCCAGGAAGGCGATGAACACCAGCCGGCCCCAGACGGCGGGCCGGCGCGGCAGCCGGGTGCCGCTGACCAGCAGCACGCCGAGCATGGCCACGGCACCGACCAGGATCCGGAAGAAGCTGAACTGCGCCGAGTTCAGGCCCTGGAAGACGACTTTGATCCAGAAGTAGCTGATGCCCCACATCAGGCCGACGACGCCGAAGCGCGCCATGGAGCCGAACCGCACGGCTGTTTCTCCTTTCTGTCAGAAGTCCGCGGTGCGCGCGACGGCGGCACCGGAAGGTCGGATGAACAAGGCGGCAAGGAACGCGGCCACGGCGAGGCCGGCGCCGGCCACGAAGCCGGCCGACATGCTCTCCATGAACACGTGGCCTGCGGCCTCCTCGGCCGGGGCCCCGGCCGGCAGGGCCTGCTCGGCGCCGCGGCCGGCGTTGGTGCCGGCGGTTACCAGGATCGCGAGCCCCAGCGAGGCGCCGACCGTCTGCAGCGCGTTCTGCACGCTGGAGGCGGCACCGGCTTCGTCGCTGTGCAGACCGGAGGTGGCGAGGATGGTGGACGGGACGACACACAAGGCCATGCCGCAGCCGAACAGCAGCAGCGCCGGTAGCACGTCCTCCCCGTAGCCGAAGTCCGGGGTCAGGCGGGAGAGCCAGAGGTTCGAGACGATCAGCAGCACGGTGCCGGTCAGCAGCAGCTTGCGCGGCCCGAACCGGCGCTCCAGCCAGACCGCCGCACCCGACATCGAGATCATCGCGGCGGTCACCGGGGTCAGGGCCACGGCCGAGAGCAGCGGGCTGTAGTCGGCGAACTGCGGGAAGAACTGGATGAGGAGGAAGCCCGTGCCGATCAAAGCGCCCTGGACGGCGAAGGTGCCGACGTACGCCCAGATCCGGTTCCGGTCGTCGAACAAACGCAGCACCACGATGGGCTGCTGGGCCCTGCGCTCGATGACGATGAAGACGAGCAGCAGCGCCACGCCAGCGGCGGCCGGGCCGGCGACGGTCACATCCGTCCACGGGTGTTCGGCGGCCCGGGTCAGGCCGAGGACCAGACCGACGGCGCCCAGAGTAGACATCAGCGCACCCGGCAGGTCGAACCGGCCGCGGCTCGGCCTGGTCTCCTCAACCACCAGCGGCGCCAGCAGCAGGATCAGCAGGCCGAGCGGCACGTTCAGCAGCAGCACCCAGCGCCAGGAGCTGACCGCGGAGAGCATGCCCGCCAGCAGCAGCCCGCCAGCAGTGCTGGCGGCGCCGACAGCCGTGTAGACGGCGATCGCCCGCTTCCGCGGGGCCCCTTCGCCGAACATGCTCAGGACCAGGGCCAGCGCACTGGGCGCGGCCAGGGCGGAGCCGACCCCCTGCAGGGCCCGCACGGCGATCAGGAAATCTCCGGAAGTCGCCGCCCCGCGCAGCGCCGCGGCCACCGTGAACAGGGCAACACCGGCGAGGAAGACCCTGCGGCGGCCCAGCAGGTCGCCCATCCGTCCGCCGAGCAGCAGCAGTCCGCCGAAGGCCAGCAGGTAAGCACTGATGACCCAGCCGAGGTCGACGGGGGTGAGGCCGAGGTCCTGGCTCATACCGGGCAGAGCGATCTGCACCATCGACTCATCGAGCAGGACCATCGCATTGCAGCCGGCAAGCAGTCCGAGGGCAACGCCCGCGCGTACCGCACCGCGCCCGGGTGGCGCCGGCGCCGAGAGTTCAGACGTGTGCACGGACATGCCTTGCCTCCTGAGAGAGTCGACAGGGGACCGCCCGGAATCGGCGGAGGGCGGATGAGTGAGACGGGCGCCGGGGCTCCCAGGGGCCGGACGCGCGGGGATGCAATCCGGCCGGTGCTTTGCCCGGACACCTTCCCAACGGGCGCTAGAGCCGCCGTTGAGTACAGGTGGCTAGCGTCCGTGGGTATGACGAATTCCCCCAGCAGTGGTGCGGTACGGCGCACGGTCCTCGTCACCGGGGGCGGTACGGGCATCGGGCGGGCGACCGCGCGGGCCTTCGCCGCCGACGGTGCCGAGGTCCTGGTCGTGGGGCGCACCGCCGAGACCCTCGCGCAGACGGCCGCCGGGCACGTCGGCATCCGAACCCTGACAGCCGACATCACGGCACCGGACGCCGCGGAGCACATCGTGGCCGCGGCGGTGGAGTCCTCTGGCCGGATCGACGTGCTCGTGCACAACGCTGCGGCCGTGCTGCCCGAGCCGGCCGGGTCCCTCACCCGCGGGCACGCGCGGACCCAGTTGGAGACGAACCTCCTCGCGCCACTGTTCCTGACGCAGGCAGCGCTGCCCGCCCTGGAGGCCGCCAGCGGCACGGTGGTGTGCGTGAGCACCGCGGCCACGCTGGGACGCCGGGCGTTCCCGGGCCTGTCCGTGTACGGGGCCACCAAGGTCGCGCTGGACTTCCTGGTCCGCACCTGGGCGGTAGAGCTGGCGCCGCGCGGGATCCGCGCCGTGGGCGTCGCCCCGGGCGAGACCGACACGGGGATCGGCGAGCGCATGGGCTGGAGCGCCGAGGACATCGCCCGCCACCAGGCAGAGGCGGCCGCCCGCACGCCCTCGGGCCGGGTGGGCCGGCCCGAGGACGTGGCGTGGTGGATCGTCCGGCTGGCACGACCCGAGGCGGGCTACACCAGCGGCACGGTGGTGGCGGTCGACGGCGCCGCCTCGGTCGTCTGACGGGCCGAGGCCACCAGCCGCTCCATGACCGGCACGATGTCGTTCGGCGTCGGCTCGGCAAGGACCTCGGCGCGGACCTTCGCCGCCACCTCGGTGAACGAGGGTTCCTCCAGCAACCGAAGGACTGCGGCGCGCAGCCCGTCCACGGTCAGCTCGTGGGCGGGCAGGCACAGCCCGTACCCCAGTTCCTCCACCCGGCGGGCTTTGGCGACCGTGTCCCAGCCGTAGGGAAGCACGATCTGGGGCACGCCGTGGAGTTCGGCGGTAGAGCGGGTGCCGATGCCGCCGTGGTGGACGACGGCCGAGCAGGTCGGCAGCAGGTCGTTGAGCGGTACGAAGTCCACCAGGCGGGCGTTGCCGGGAATCGTGCCGAGCACTTCGCGGTCCTGCGCGCCGAGCGTGGCGATGATCTCGGCGTCCACGTCGGAGAGCGCGTCGAGCACCGAGCCGAAGGAAAAGGAGGCGTGGTCGATCTCGCCGGAGACCCCCAGTGTCAGGCAGACCCGACGCCGCTCGGCCGTCGCCCGCAGCCAGTCCGGCACCACGGAGGCGCCGTTGTGCGGGACGTAGCGCACGCCGACCGTGCGCAGGCCGAGGTCGAAGCGGGAGCTGGGCGGGGTGATGTCCACGGTCCACTGCCCGGTGACCATCTCCTCGTCGAAGCCGAGTCCGGGCGCGTAACGGTCCATCACCCGGCCCAGCCACTCCGCAGTGGGGTCCTGGGCGGTGCCCGGCGGCAGCGCCGCGTTCAGCCGCAGGAACTCCTGCCGGGCCCGGACCGTGATGTCCATGCCGTGCAGCAGGCGGGCGTGCGCGGCTCCCACGGCGCGGGCAACGACCGGGCCGGCGAAGGTGTGCTGCTCCCAGACGACCAGGTCAGGGCCCCAGTGCCGGGCGTATGCGACGAGGTCGTCGAGCATCGGGTCGTTGCTCACCGAGGCGTACAGAGCGGGTACCGCGACGGCCTCCAGGGCCAGCAGCGACTCGTGGGTCCACTGGGAGCGGTCCTCGCCGGTGAAGTCGAAGCCCTGCACGAGGTCGGAGCCCTCTTCGAGGGCCTGGCCGAGGAGTTCGGGCGCCCACGGGTCGTCGAGGTACCAGCCGGCGACGCCGACTGGAACAGCGGTCAGGCCAGCCGCGGTGATGTGGTCGGTCAGGTCGGGGTGGCTCGCCACCCGGACCTCGTGGCCTGCAGTGCGCAGCGCGGAGGCCAGCGGAACCATCGAGAAGTAGTGGGTGTTGTACGGGAAGGAGACGAACAGCACCTTCACCGGACGTGCTCCGCCCTGACGGACAGCGTGTGGCTGAAGACGTTGCGGGGGTCCCAGGTGGCCTTGATGCGCTGGAGCCGCGGGTAGGCGTTCTTGTAGTAGAGGCGGTGCCAGGGCACCCCAGCGGTGTTCCACTGCGGGTCGGCCATGTCGACGTCGGGGTAGTTGATGTAGCAGCCGTCGCTGTCGCGGCCCGGCATCGGGACGCCGCCGCTCGCCCCGAACACGTCGCGGTACAGCCGGCGCAGCCAGTCGACGGCCGCAGGGTCGGCGTCGGGGTCGTGCCAGGTGTTCATGTAGAGCGCCATGAGGACCGAGTCGCGGTGCGAGGAGGCGGTGGCGCCGTCCGCGACCGTGTTGATCCGGCCGCCGTAGGACTGGAAGGACACCGAGGCGGAGTCGTGCCGGTTGCCGGTGCTATTGAGGTACGTGTAGAGGACATCGGCCTGGGCGTCGCTGTGGCCGCGGCGCAGGTACGCCGACTTGATCTTGTGGCGGCCGACATCGCTGTCCTGGGCCGCGGACAGGTGCTCGGCCGCGGTGAGCCAGGGCTGGTCGCTGATCTCGGAGAACTGCGGGAAGGCGCCCACGCCGTCGGCGACGGCGCGCAGGTAGTCCCGCAGCAGCCGCCCGGCGTCCGGCCGGGTGCCGTCCATGTGGGCGAAGCAGTTGGCCGCCGGGCCCGGGCCACCGGTTTCGGGGCGGCCGTAGAGGACCAGCCCGCCGAACAGTCCGGCGTACGGGGAGCCAGCGTCGCTGTTGTGCTCGTGCCAGCGGCCGTGGTTGCGGATCAGGCGGCGGAACGACACCCGGTCCATGCCCTCGCGCGGGAAGCGAACCCGGGCGGCCAGGACGTTGCCCGGCGGGCGCGGCAGCAGCCGGGACGGGTCGGTGCAGGAGCGGGGGGCGTCCGGCGAGCGGAACCAGTAGCGGGTGACGACGCCGAAGTTGCCGCCGCCGCCGCCGGTGTGGGCCCACCACAGGTCGTGGCAGGGATCCGTTCGCTCCCGGGTCGCGACGACCCTGCGGGCCCGGCCGGCCGCATCGACGACGACCACCTCGACGGCGTACAGGTGGTCCGCGGCCAGGCCGAAGGCGCGCGACAGCGCGCCGTAGCCGCCGCCGGTGACGTGGCCGCCCATGCCCACGGTCGCGCTGGCGCCGCCAGGCAGGGTCACGCCCCAGCCGTAGTGGAGCTTTTTGTAGACGTCCATCAGCTGGGCGCCGGCCTCGACCATGAAGGCGCGGCGGCGGGCATCGTAGGTGACGGCGTTCATCCCGCCGAGGTCGAGGACGAGCCGCACGGCCGGGTCGCCGACGACGTTCTCGTAGCAGTGGCCTCCGCTGCGGACCGCGATCCGCTTGCCCGCGCGGACGGCGTCGCCGACCGCGCGCGCCACCTCCTCGGTGGTGGTGACGAGCCGGAAGGCGTCCGGTCGCGCGGTGAACCGCTTGTTGCTGCCACGTGTCGACAGGGCCGCGTACCGCGGGTCCTGCGGGGTGACGAGCGACCCACCGCCCCCGGGCTCAGGGGGTTGTCCGGGGGCGGTGGTGTCCTGGGCGTGGGCGGGGGAGATGCCGACGGCGGCGAGCCCGGCGGCGGCGCCCGCCGTGAGCGTGCCGGCGACGAAGCTCCGGCGGCTGGGAACGGTCATCGTTCACCTTTCTCGGTGGCTGATCCGATGGCGGCGCGCACCCCGCCCGCGTACTGCCGCCGATGCTCGGGGCACCGGCCGCAGTACGGCTCGGGTACCGCTGGAGCCACCGGGCCTGCGCCGGCGTCGACTGGGGCTCAAGAGCAGTTCCCCACACTGTGGCGGACCGCAGCCACACCGAACACCCCTTGCCAGGAGGACAGATGAAGACCGACGGGCGCACCGCCCCGGACACCGCCGCCCCGATCACCGCGCGGGCGCTGAAGGTCGAGGGCGCCTTCGAGTTCACGCCGCGGGTGCACGCTGACGAGCGCGGGATATTCCTCTCCCCGCTCCAGGGCGAGGAATTCACCCGGGCCGTGGGCCACCCGATGCCCGTCGTACAGACCAACTACAACCGGTCGGCGCGGGGGGTGCTGCGCGGGGTGCACTTCACCACCACCCCGCCCGGACAGGCGAAGTACGTGCACTGCGCCCGGGGCCGGGCGATGGACTTCGTGATCGACCTCCGGCTGGGCTCCCCCACGTTCGGCGTCTGGGACACGGTAGCGATGGACACCGAGTCCTTCCACGCCGTCTACCTCCCGGTCGGGGTGGGACACGCATTCCTGGCCCTGGAGGACGACACCGTCATGTCCTACCTGGTGTCGTCCCCCTACCGGCCGGGCCTGGAGCAGTCCCTCGACCCGTTCGATCCGGCCCTGGCCCTGCCCTGGCCGAAGGGCCTCCCGCTGACCCGGTCGGAGCGGGACACCCACGCCGTCAAACTGGCCGAGGCTCAGACGCGGAGCATGCTCCCGCGCTACGAGGACTGCCTGGCGGTCACCGACACCTACCGGTGATCCGGCACCGCCCCGGCCAGGGCCCGCTCGCAGACCGCAGCCGGGGCGGCGGGCTGGAAGCCGAGCAGGGCGAGCAGGGTGCGCGCCTCCACGTTGAGGTGGCTGCCGTGCCGGACGAACCCGATGAGCTGGCGCACCGTCATCCAGGTGAACTGCGGCGGCACCTGGAGCGGGAAGTCCTCGTCCGTCTCGACGAGCATGTAGCGGATTCGGGCGTGGTAGAAGCGCCCGCCCTCCTCGGACTGCACGGTGTCGAACCGGATCCGGTCGGGCCCGGCGGACAGCACCGTGTCCAGGAACACCGGCGCTGTTCCCGGACCGTAGTCGGCGGGCTGGCACTGCACGGTCGGGGCCAGCTCGACGCGAGCCAGCGCCCCGGTCTCCACGCGTGCCTGCACCAGCAGGTGCAGTACCCCGTTCACCCGCTTCGCCAGGAAGGCCGCCACACCCTGGCTGTTCGGCATGAACATGGGCTGGGACCAGCCGGACACCTCCCGGTTGGAGGCCTGCACCCGTACGCCGAGCACGGTGAAGTGGCGGCCCTCGTCGTGGACGACGACCCCGTCGCGCGTCGACCAGTGCACGGTGTCCGCCAGCGGGACGACCTCGCGGGTGAGGGTGCAGCGCTCCTTGGCCAGCGCCAGGTGCCGCAGCAGTTCGGTGGTGCCGTTCAGGCGCCATCCCTGCGGCTCCCACGAGGCGGCCAGCGCGCCCTGGAACGAGTCCGGGTCGGGCCCGGCGCCCACCGCCCCGGCGGGCCGGCGCAGGCCGACGGCTCCGGAGAGCACCGTACGGGTGTCCATGTTGATCAGGTCGTCGGTCTGCAGCAGTTCGGCAATCTGGTCGAAGGACAGCCAGCAGAACTCGTCCAGGAGCGGGACGTCCTCGTCGGTCTGCACGACCATGTTGCGGTTGCGCTTGGCGAGGAACCAGGACGCCTGCTCGGACTGGAGGGCGTCGGACAGGACCCGGCCGCGACCCGGCGTCAGGAAGTACTCCAGGTAGGGCACCGGGCGGCCACCGTGTACGCCGGTGTAGTTGCTCCGGGTGGCCTGCACGGTCGGCGAGAGCTGGACCAGGACGGCGTTGCCCGGCTCCATCTTCGCCTGGAGCAGGCAGTGCGGCACTCCGTCGAACTCCTTGACCAGGATGCCGAGGACGCCCTGTTCCGGCTGGACGATGATCGGCTGCTGCCAGGCGTCCACGGCGCGGCCCGAACGCGTGACGGCGAGGCCCCGGACGGAGAAGAACCGCCCACTGCGGTGGACCAGGTTCCCGGTCCCCTCCTCCCGCGACCAGCCGTCCAGCCGGTCCACGGGCACCCTCGTCACCTCGTACGTCTGCGCCGCGCAGACCTGCTCGAACCAGCGGTGGAATGCCGTCGTGCTGGAGAACATGGGGTCCCCTCGTCGGATCGTCCGGACCCCCTGACGGGGCCCCGTACGGGGTCGGCCGCGACAGCCGCAGCGGCCACCAGCAGCCTCACCGACGCCGCTCGCCCCCCTCTTGACCCGGGATCGAGTCAGGACCGAGCCGCCCCGGCCACCGTTGGCGCGTTCGAGCCCGACCGAGGACGACTGGAGTCCCGCCATGCCTGTTCCCTCCCATGGAACCCCGGCCGCGTCGCCTGCACGCGGGACGGGCCCGGCCGCCGACCCGGTACTGCGCCTGGGCGTGCTCGGCTGCGCCGGGATCGCGCGCCGCCGGATGCTGCCCGCGATGGCCGCCCATTACGCCGTGGAACTGCGCGCCGTCGCCAGCCGGTCGGCCGACCGGGCCGCGGCCACGGCGGTGCCCTACGGGGCCCGGCCCGTCACCGGGTACGCGGAGCTGCTCGCCGATCCCTCGCTGGACGCCGTCTACCTGCCGCTGCCAGCCGCGCTGCACGCCCGATGGGTCGCGGCGGCCCTGGACGCCGGCAAGCACGTCCTGGCCGAGAAACCGCTGACCACGGACCCGGCGCGGACCCGCGCGCTGCTGGAGCGGGCCCGGGCCCTGGGCTTGGTGCTGCGCGAGAACACGATGTTCGTCCACCACGGCCAACATGCGGCGGTGCGCCGACTGCTGGCCGACGGGGCGATCGGGGAGCCGCGCGTGCTGCACGCCGCGTTCACCGTGCCCGCGCCCCCGGAGGGGGACATCCGCTACGACCCGGAGCTGGACGGCGGCTGCCTCGCCGACATCGGCCTGTACCCGGTACGGGCCGCGGTGCACCTGCTCGGCACGGAGCTCGACGTGGCCGGCGCGGTGCTGTCGGCCACCCCCGGGCGACGGGTGGAGACCTCCGGTGCCGCGCTGCTGCGTCGGGCCGACGGCGTCAGCGCGCAGCTGACCTTCGGCATGGAGCACGCCTACCGGTCGCGGTACGAGCTGTGGGGCAGCGAGGGACGGATCACGGTGGACCGGGCGTTCACCCCGGCCGCCGACCACCGCCCCCGGCTCCTTCTCGAACGGGCCTCGGGCACCGAGACGGTGACCCTGCCGGCCGAGGACCAGGCAGCGGCGACTCTCACCGCGTTCGCCGCCGCCGTCCACGGCCGGCCGGGCGGCGCTGGCGACGAGGTGGAGTTGCTGGCCCAGGCGGACCTGCTCGCGCGGATCCGGCGTACGGCGGCCTCCGGGTCCGGCCGCTGAACCGGTCCCGGAGGCCGCCCCCGGACAGGGCGATCAGGACGGCGTGGGCGAGCCCGAGGGGCGTCTCCTGAGGCAGGTAGGTCACGTCGAGGCTGAACGCTGACCCGTCGCCGACGGCCGCGCGGATCTCCGCGGCGGTCTCTCCCACCACGATGCCGACACCGGTGATGCCGCCTCCGCGACGGCTTCCAGCACGCCTGGGTCGTGCCGCGGTGGACGCCCGACGGCGCGTGGCGCTGCCCGCACGTGCCGGTGCGGCGGGAGGGCCGCCCCGCGCCCGGGACCTCAGGCGAGGCAGCAGGGAAGCCCACCGTTGTACTCGATCATCTCGCGCAGCGCTGTCTCCATGACGGGCATCGCCAGCGCCTGCGCGGCCTCGGTGCCGGCCAGTTCCGCATAGGCGCGGTGCAGGTTGGGCACCAGGCGCTCGGGGTCGAGGAGATCGGCGTACGGCCCGAGGTCGCTCTCCCGGGCGGTCTCGATCGGGGTGAGGCCCGCGGCGCGGCCCTGCTCGGCCAGATCCCGGACCAGCCGCAGGTACCCCTCCACGGTGTCGAAGACCTCGGGGCCCGAGACCGGGCCGTGGCCGGGCACGACCGTGGTCGCGCCGAACGCACGGAGCCGCTCCAGGGCGGCCAGGGAGCCGGCGATCGATCCCATCAGGCAGAACGGGGTCACCCCCGCCATCACCAGGTCCCCGGTGAACAGGACCCGCTGCTCGGGCAACCACACGACGGAGTCGTTGGAGGTGTGGGCGCGCGGCCCCACGTGCACCACCTCGGCACGACGCGATCCGACGTGCAGGGTGAGGGCGTCCCGGTAGGTGACGGCCGGCGGCACCAGCTCGATGGCGCCCCAGTCCACGTCGGGCCACAGACCCGTCAGGTGCAGGCCCGAGGCGATCATCTCCGAGCGGGTGCGCTCGTGACCGACGACCAGCGCCTCGGGGAAGAGGAAGTTGCCGAAGCCGTGGTCGCCGTGGAAGTGGGTGTTGACGACGGCCTTCGGGGCAGCCGGGTTGAGGCGCAGCGCGGCCTTCCGCAGGGCGCGGGCCCGGGACTCGGTCGCGACGGTGTCGACGAGGACGCTCAGGCCCTCGGAGACGATCACGCCTGCGTTGTTCAGGCACCATCCGCCGGGCGGCTGGACAAAGGCGTGGACGCCGTCGGCGATCTCCGCCGTCCGGGCGGGCGGCGGAGCGGGGGCAATGACGGGGGCGGTGGTGCGTGACGGCACGGCCGGTCTCCTCACACGCGTTCGGCGGACGCACCGAGTCTGTCCGCACCGACTCGCGGCTCGGTTGAAGGTCCGCTGAGGAACGGTGGGCGGGCCAGGCCCGCCGGAAGGTTCCGTGTGCCGTCCGGCTCCACCGAGGCTCCGGCGTACCTCCACGGGGCGCGAAGAGGCTCGATCCGATCGGACATGTGACGACTGCTACCCGATGGGGGTTTCGCAAGATGACTTCGGCTCTTCAGGAAGCCGTGCAGGGCGCGGCTGACCGCCTGGTCGCGGCGGGCGCGGCGGGCGTCCAGTTCCGGGTCGCCCGGGGCGACGACGCGTTCGTCGTGACCTCGGGCGTCGCCGAGCTGGGCACCGACCGGCCGGTGCCGGCCGACGGCCGCTTCCGAGTCTCGTGCCTCACCAAGCCGTTCGTGTCGGTGGTGGTGCTCCAGCTGGTCGCCGCGGGCAAGATCGTCCTCGACAACACGGTGGAGAGCTACCTGCCCGGCCTGCTGCCGTACGGCGAGAAGATCACCATCCGCAACCTGATGCAGCACACCAGCGGCCTGTACAACTACTCGGACTCGTTCCAGAAGCCGGGCGACCGGTTCCTGCGTGACCGCTACAAGCACTATGAGCCGGCCGACCTGATCGCCATCGCCGCGGCCAAGCCGCTGGAGTTCGAGCCCGGCTCCAAGTTCGCGTACTGCAACACCAACTACTTCGTCATCGGCCTGCTCATCGAGAAGGTCACCGGCCGCTCCTACCGCACCGAGATCACCGAGCGGGTGCTGGAGCCGCTGAAGCTGGCCGAGACGGTGCTGCCGGGCGACGACCCGAACATCCCCGGCCCGCACGCCCGCGGCTACATGCAGATCGGCGGCGAGCCGGTGGACGTCACGCTGATGAACCCCTCCGAGGCCGGCTGCGCCGGGGAGATCATCTCCACCACCCGCGACCTGGACACCTTCTTCTCGGCCCTGTTCAGCGGAAAGCTGCTGGACGAGCCGGAGCTGACTGAGATGACCACGGCGCTGCCCGAGGACATGATCGAGAACCTTCCGATGGGCATCGGCTACGGCCTGGGCATCATGAAGCTGGCGAACGACGCCGGCCTCGACCTGTGGGGCCACGGCGCTGGCATCCCCGGTTACGCTACATTCGCGGCCACCACCCGCGACCTGTCGGCCCGCGTCCAGCTGTCGTTCACCATCGGTGACAAGAACTTCGGCCCGGAGGCCGAGCAGGCCGTCATCCGCGGTGTCAACATCGCCCTGTGCTCCTGAGGGTGATGATGACGCAGGCGGCGCATTTCGAGGGCAAGTGCGTGATCATCACCGGCGGCGGCACCGGGATTGGTGCGGCGAGTGCCCGGGCGTTCGCCGAGGACGGCGCCCGGGTGCTGGTCGTCGGCCGGACCGAGGCGAGGCTGAAGGAGACCGCGGCCGGCCACGAGCGGATCCGGACGCTGGCGGCGGACGTCGACGACCAGGACGCGCCCCGGCTGATCGTGGAGCGGGCGCTGGAGGAGTTCGGCCGGATCGACGTGCTGGTCAACAACGCGGCCGTCACCGGGTTCGTCGCCCTTGACGGTCTGGAGCGGGACACGGTCCGGGCCCAGCTCGGCACGAACCTGCTGGCCCCGGTCTTCCTCACACAGGCCGCCCTGGGGGCCCTGAAGGAGACCAGGGGCGTGGTGGTCAATGTCAGTTCGGCCGGCTCGCTGGGCCGCCGGGCCTGGCCGCAGAACTCCGTCTACGGCATGGCCAAGGTGGCGCTGGACTTCCTCACCCGGACCTGGGCGGTGGAACTGGCGCCGCGCGGCATCCGCTGCGTGGGCGTCGCGCCCGGTGTCGTGGACACCGGACTCGGCGTCCGGGCCGGGATGCCCGAGGAGGCCTACCGGGACTTCCTGGAACAGGTGGCCGGGCAGATCCCGTCCGGCCGGGTGGGCCGCCCCGAGGAGATCGCCTGGTGGATCGTGCAGCTGGCACGCCCCGAGGCGGCGTACGCCAACGGCACTGTCCTCGCGGTGGACGGCGCCCTGTCGGTGGTCTGAGGACGTCGACGACGTACGGAACGGCGCCCGGCCGGGACATCCCGGCCGGGCGCCGTTCCGTACGCTCCGTTCCCCGCCTTCCTCGTCCGGTGTGTCAGCGGGCAACGGTGGCCGTCACGTAGCGGACGGGGACCTCGATGTGAACGGGGCCGCCGTTCTCGCGCAGGGCGTCGAGGGCGGTGATGAGCCGCGTGCGCAGGGCGGCGGCCTCGTCCTCGGGCAAGTGCTGCCACAGCAGCCGCATGCCCTGCGTGTGCGACCAGTCCACCCAGGCCTCGCCGGACACCGCGGTCATGTGGACGTTCTCGTCGGTGATCCGCACATCGGTGAAGCCGGCCTTGTCCAGGGCGGCCGTGAGGTCCGCGGGGGTCTCCAGCCAGGAGTGCAGCTGCTGGTGCAGCTGCTCTGGATGCCAGGCCGATGGCAGGTGCTCCAGCAGAGACATCGGGATCAGCTCGGTGAACATCGGGGGCAGGAAGGGGAAGGTGTCCCGGGTGAAGACGGGGCTGGTGAAGGCGATCCGGCCGCCGTCGCGCAGCAACCCCGCGTAGCGGGCGAGTGCCGCCCGGGCGTCCGGCAGGAAGATCACGCTGTAGCTGCCGAGCATCAGGTCGAAGGAGCGGGCTGGCAGGTCGGGGTGCTCGCCGTCCATCACGCGCAGTTCGACGTTGCGGATCCCCTGGCGCTCGGCCTCCCGGCCGGCCTCCTCGACCATCGCCTCCGCGATGTCGATGCCCAGTGCGGTGCCGTTCGGGCCGATCCGCGTGGCGGCGGGCAGCAGGGTGGCGCCGAGGCCGCACCCGATGTCCAGGAGCCGCTGGCCCGGCTGCGGAGCGGCCAGTTCCACCAGCCTGCGGCCCATCGGCGTGAAGAACTCCACGCCCAGCCGGTCGTAGGTCGCCGCGGCCTCGTTGAAGGCGTCGGTGACTTTCGTCTTGTACAGCGCGCTGTCCACATTCAACTCCGGGTGGTCGTATTCGGGTTGGGTGCCCACGGGCGGGGAACCACTTGCTGGCCCCATCCTGCGGACCGCAGCACGGGGCGTACTGGAGCGTTCGTCGAGGGGCGGTCGATGCCGCGCGGAGCTCAGGCGCGGGCCTGGTCCAGCCGCGCGCTCCATGCCGTCAGGCTGGGCGCGCGCAGCAGGCCGGTGCCGATCAGCAGGCCGTGGAATCCGGCGTCCAGCAGCCGGGCGGCCCGGACCGGGTCGGCGATGCCGCTGGCGCTCACCGCGCAGCGGGTACCGGTGCGCAGTACTGCGGGCAGCAGGTCCGTGCTGCGGTCCGGGTCTCCGGGGAGCCGTTCGCGGGTGGCGATGTCCTTGTTGTTGACGGCGACCACGCAGTGGGGTCCGCGCGGCACCGCGGCGGCCTCCGCCTCGTCGGCGACCTCCACGAAGGGGGTTAGCCCGAGCTCTAGGGCGTGTCCGGCCAGCCGGGCCAAGATATCGGCGGGCAGCAGTTTCGCGGTCAGCAGGACCGCCGAGGCGCCGAGCTCGTGGGTGCGGGCGAGCTGCCTGCGGCTGGTGACGAAGTCCTTGCGGAGCAGGGGCAGGTCGGTGAGCGCGGCGACCTCGGCGAGCAGCTCCTCGGTGCCACCGAACCAGTGTCCGGTGACCACCGAGATGCAGGGTGCACCCGCCTCCTCGTAGCGGGCGACGACCTCGGCGACCGACCGGCCGCCCAGCAGGTCGTTGCCGTCGGCGTCCTGCCGTTTGACCTCCATGATCAGGGGGCGGTCGGCGGAGGTGAGCGCTTCGGTGAAGGTCAAGGTGTCTTCCAGGCGCGGACCAGGTCCGCCGTTTGCGCTCCGTCGAGCAGGCCGGCGTCGCCCCGGACGGCGGAATCCACGTCGATGCCGAGGAATCCGGGGTGCGCGAGAGTGGCGCCGAACCGGTCCCGGTTGTCCGGGCGCAGGCCGCCTGCGAGCAGGAAAGAGCGTTCCATGCGGTCGGCCAGGGCGGCCGCCGTGGTGTCGTCCAGGGTGTGCGCGGTGCTGCCGACCCGCCCGTCGTCGGTGGCCGAATCCAGTAGGAACAGGTCGGTTCCGGCTCGTTCGTAGGCTCGGATCAGGCTCGCCTCTGGGCATGAACCTCCGCGGACGTGCAGCACCTTGACGATGTGCACCCGCTCGGGGAGTTCCGCGCGCAGGGCGCGGACCAGGGCGGGCCGCTGGTAGCCGTGGAGCTGGACCCAGTCGGTGCCGGCACCGGCGGCGATCCGGGCCAGGGCCGTGGGGTCGGAGCCGAAGGTGACCAGTACGGACCGCAGCCGGCCGGTGGCCCGGGCCTCTGCGGCCAGCTCGGCCAGCCGCCCGGCGGGCAGGTCCGCGCGGCCGCGGGAGACGCCGTGCCACAGGCCGAGGAGGTCCGCGCCGGCGTCTGCGACGGCCCGGACCTCCTCGGCAGTGGTCGCACCGCAGACCTTGACGAACACTAGGCCCTCGCCGCCGTGTCGTGGGCGTCTCGAGCAAGGGAGCCGCCGACGAACCGGGGGCACTCGCCCTCGAACAGTCCCGGGTGCGCGGCCCGCAGGTCGGCGATGACCCGCGCGTAGGGCAGGTCGTCGAACTCGCCATGGAAGCGCAGGAACTCCATCTGCTGGCGTCCCTGCTCGTCGAAGGGGTGGTGGAGGCTGTCGGCCGTACCGTCGAACTCCAGCGGGGCCATCCGGTACAGCCGGCACAGCGTCCGGTTGAAGACCGGGGTCGCCTTCACCCAGCGGTCCTGCAGGTGCACGGCAGCCAGGCCGTGCTGGTGGAACACGTCGCCGCCGAGCAGCCGTTTGAGCCGGTCGGAGGCGAGGTGGTTGCGCACGTCGGTGAGGACCAGGCGGGCGGGGATCCCCAGCGAGCGCAGGCCGGCGGTGTACAGCACCGATTTGTGCAGGCACATGCCAGAGCCCGTGGTCGCCACCCGGCTCGCGCGCAGTCCCTCGCGGGACAGGTCTGCTCCGTACACCTCGTAGCGGATGCCGTCGCGCACGGCGTAGTACAGCGCCACTGCCTGCTCGGTGGGGGTGGTGGCGCTCGCCGGGACGCGGGCGCGGACGAAGGCGCGGACCTCGGGGCTGTCGTGGTCGATGAACTCGGTCGCGGCCAGGGCCTCGGTGGCCACGGCTGCGGCTCCGGATCCGGCTCCGGACTGGAGGTTCATGGTGGTGTGATCCGCTTTCGTTCGGGGTCGGGTTCAGAGGCCGAGAATCGAGGCGATGCGGTTGCGCTGGATCTCTGAGGTCCCGGAGTAGATGGTTCCGCCGACCGAGTTGCGCAGCTCCTTCTCGATGCCGTACTCGGCCATGTAGCCGTTGCCGCCGAAGATCTGCACGGCGGCGAGCGCGGAGGCGAGGTTCGCCTCGCTGGTGACGAGTTTGGCGATGGCCACGTCCTTGGCGGCGTTCTCGCCAGTGACGATCTTGCGAGCGGCGGAGAACAGCCAGTAGCGGGCGGTCTCCACACCGATCTCCATGTCCACGATCTTGTGGGAGACGGCCTGGTAGGAGCCGATCGGCTTGCCGGACTGGGTACGCGTGCGGGCGTACTCGACGCACCGTTCGACACGGTCGCGCATCTCCCCCGCGTTGACGGCGAAGGAGCAGAGGATCTCCCAGCGCATCACGTGGTCCAGGACGAGGAAGCCGCCGCCCGGCCGGCCGAGCACCCGCGAGGCGGGGATGCGGCAGTCGTCGAAGAACAGCTCGCTCAGCGGCGAGGTGCGCAGCCCCATCTTGGGGATCGGCTTGCCGACCGTCAGGCCGGGGGTGTCGCGGTCCACCAGGAAAGCGGTGGTGCTCAGCGGGCCCAGGCGGTCGCTGGTCCGGGCGTAGACGGTGATCAGGTCGGCGACGGGCCCGTTGCTGACGAAGGCCTTGCTGCCGTTCAGGACGAAGGAGTCGCCGTCGCGGACCGCCCGGGTGTGCATGGCCAGGGCGTCCGAGCCGCTTTCCGACTCGCTGATGGCGTGAGCGCCGATGAGCTCCCCGGAGCACAGGCGCGGCAGGTGGCGTTCCTTCAGCTCATCCGATCCGAACCGCTGAAGCGGGACACCGGTGCTGACGATGTGGCTGGTCACGGAGAAGTTCAGCCCAGCGTCGCGGCAGCCCTGTCCCAGGCCTTCCAGGACGTACAGGGTGGTCACGAGGTCCTGGCCGAGCCCTCCCCAGCGTTCCTCGAAGGGCAGGCCGAGGATTCCCGTCGCGCGCAACAGGTCCCACTGCTCCCAGGGGAAGACCGCCTCGGCGTCGCGTTCGACGTGCCCTTCGCTGATCTTGCCGAGCAGCGGCTGCAGACCCTCCCGCAGCCGCTGCTGGTCATCGGTCCAGATGGTCATCAGTACTGGGAGAACTCGGGGGATTCGAGGTTGTGGACCTCGTCGCCGCGCAGCGCCGGGGTGAACA
Organism: Kitasatospora sp. NPDC096077; assembly: GCF_040303245.1. Lineage (NCBI taxonomy): Bacteria > Bacillati > Actinomycetota > Actinomycetes > Kitasatosporales > Streptomycetaceae > Kitasatospora > Kitasatospora sp. NPDC096077. The sequence continues at coordinate 55,286 of NZ_JBEOSV010000034.1, forward strand.
TGCAGACCAGGCGGAGGTCTTCGTGCGGACTGGCGATCAGCCAGTGCGCGTCGTGCTCGTTGAGGGCGTAGAGGGTGCCCGGGGTGATGGGGTGCGAGTCGCCGGCGGTGTCCACGACCTCGCCGCTGCCCTCGATGCAGTAGCAGGCCTCAAGGTGGCGGCGGTACTCCAGGCGGGATTTGGTGCCGGCCCGGACGATGGTGTCGGTGACGGTGTAGCCGAGGCCGTCGGACTCGGTGAGGAACCGGCGGCTGAAGCCGTTGCCCCAGTCGACGCTGCGGACCTCGTCGAGCTTGCGGATGATCATGATGGGTTTCCTTTCGCAGGGTATTCAGGGGACGGGCGGAGCAGCTCCCGTACGAAGGAGGCGAACTCCTCGACGGGGTCGCGCCCTTCACTGAGGGCTTGTTCGATCCGGGCGACGCCAGCGCTGCCGACGACCGCCGCGTCCGCGCCGAGGCCCTCCAACGCGGCGATGTCGGCCCGGGTGCGGATGCCGAAGCCGACCGCGACCGGGGCCGTGGCCTCGGCGCGAAGCGCGGTCAGCGCTGCGGCCAGGCGGTCCGGGTTGGCCGCAGCGCTCGTGCCGCTGCGGCCGAAGTGGGCGACCAGGTAGACGTAGGCGGAGGCGTGCCGGGCGGCCTCGGAAACGGTCTGCGGGTTCGAGACCGCGTAGCAGGTGGTGACGAGCGGCAGTTTGGCGCCGCGCGCCGCCGCGTAGTGGGCGGCGCGGAGCCGGGGCGGCAGCCCGTGCAGCAGCAGTGCGTCGCAGCCCGCGTCTGCGACGGACCGCGCCACGTCCCCCAGATCGGTGCCCTTAACGCTGTGGCTCCAGTCCACGAGCAGGGCGATGCGCAGCCGGCGTAGGCCCGGCCGAACGGCGGCCACCGCGTCGAGGACGGAGTCCGGTGTGACACCGCCGGCCAGCGCGCGGTCGGCGGAGCGGCGGATCACCGGCCCGTCGGTGACGGATCCGGGGAACGGGACGGCGAGTTCCAGGCAGTCGACACCGTTCTCGTCGAGCATCGCGGTGAATTCCGGCAGCGCGGCAAGGGGCGGGTCGCCGGCGTTGGCGAACACGGCCAGTCCCGCCCGCCCCGGGCTCCGCCCGGCGAAGAAGCCGGGACGGGCATCGGGATTCAGGGCCGTGACGGGCATGGCATCAGGCATGCGCAGCCTCCGGAGACCGCAGTCGTTCGACCCGGGAGAGGGCCGAGCCGTCCCGCAGCGCCGCGTCGGCGGCTGCCAGCGCCTCGTGCCAGTCGCCGGTCAGCCGGCCGGCCACGGCGAGCGCCGCGGCGTTGAGGCAGACCGTCTCGCGGACCGTCGGGCTGCACCGCCCGGCGAGTACGTCGAGGAACAACTCGGCGGCCCGGTCCACGCCGCCTTCGGGGACGGCGAGGTCGGCCAGGCGGCCGCTGCCGAGCCCGAGCTCGCCGGGGGTCAGCGCGAACTCGCTCTCGACCCCGTCCTCGTAGGCCCGGACCTGGTTGGCGGTGAACCCGAGCAGTTCGTCGGCGCCGGCGTCGTTGACAGCCAGCCAGACAAACCGGCCGGTGGCGCGCGAGACGTACTCGGCGGCGTGCCGCAACCCCTCCACGTGCCGGGGCCGGGAGACGCCTGTCACCTGCGCGCGGACCGGCATGTCGGCGAGGAAGGGCCCGAGCGTGTTGACGAAGGAGCCCAGTCGGCGTATGTCCAGCGGCGCCACTGCCCGGGCGAGGAGGGTGACCTCCTGCGGGTAAACGAAGAACCCGGCGAAGGCGATGCCGCAGCGCTCCAGGACCTCCTGGGTGTGCTCGTACGAGGTGGTCGGCGTGATGCCGAGCCGTTCGAGCAGGTCGATGGAGCCGAAGCGGCTCGTGTAGGCCCGGGAGCCGGTCTTGACGACGGGGACGCCCATGGCCGCGGCGACGAAGGCCGCCGCCGTGGAGATGTTGAAGGTGGCCGGGCCGCCGCCGGCGCCGACGATGTTGACGGCAGCGGCGAAGGCATCGGCGGGGCGCGGCGACCGGCGCTCGTCCAGAGACTCCAGCAGCCCGTGCAGGGTGTCGCGGTCGGGCATCCGGGTGGACAGCGAGGCGAGAAGGGCCGCGGCTTCACCCCGGAGCAGGCCACCGGCGTGCAGCCGGTCCCAGAACGAGCGCCACACCGGCAGTTCCACCGGGCGGTCGCGGCTGATGAGCGAGACGACGGCCTCGTGCATGGCTACGCGGCCCCCGCGGTCTCGGGCGCGGACTCCTCGATGAACGCGGCGATCGTCGCGACCGTGGTGAAGGACTCCGGGTCGAGGTCGACGGTGTCGGCGTCGATCCCGTAGCGGTCCTCCAGCCAGGCGATCACCTTGAGCAGCCCGAGGCTGTCCACGATGCCGTTCTCCAGGAGGTCGAGGTCGTCGGCCAGTTCGCCGACGGGCACGTCGGGCAGGAACTCCTCGACGATGAATGCCTTGACAGCCTGGACGTGGGTCATGTCAGTTCTCCTTGGCGAGATGGGCCTTGGCGGCGAGGTCGCGGTCAACCTTGCCGGTCGAGGTCCTGGGAAGCGGATCGTCGGTGATCCGCAGAGTCGAGGGGACGGCCGCGCGCGGCAGCCGAGCCGCCAGGTGCCCGCGCAATGTCAGGCTGTTGAGACCGGAGCCGGTGGCGCGCCGTACAACGGCGTGCAGCAGGCGTCCGGCGACGGGGTCGGGCAGGGCCAGCACGGCCGCCTCGGTGACGTCCGGGTGGGCGAGCAGGACGCTCTCCGCTTCCCCGGCGTTGACCCGGACCCCGCGCACCTTGACCTGGAAGTCGGTGCGCCCCTCCAGGGTGAGCGAGCCGTCCTGGTGTCGGCGTACGAGGTCGCCGCTGCGGAAGTACCGGCGCGCTCCCGCGCCCGACGGATGCGGTACGAAAACCTGCGCGGCAGCGGCCGTCCCGAGGTAGCCGTCGGTCTGGAAGGGCGTGGAGACGAGGAGTTCGCCGGTGCCCGGTCCCTCCAGGACACGCCCGTCACCGTCGGCGAGGAAGTGGTCGACGCCGGCCAGCGGGCGGCCGAGCGGCATCGGGGTGGCGGCCTCGGCCCGGGCGTCGGTCACCTCGTACCAGAAGCTGTCGTTGGTCTCGGTGCACCCGTAGACGTTGTGCAGCCGGGCGGCGGGCATCAGGTGCGGCAGCCAGGCGAGCACCGGCCCGGGCAGGGCGTCGCCAGTGAAGACGGCGTGGCGTACGGACGGCAGGACCGACCCGGTGTCCTGTGCGGCGTCAGTGATCAGTCGGAAGAACATGGGCACGCCCTGGACCACCTCCGCCCGGTAGCGGTCGAGCAGGGCGAGCAGGCGGGGGCCGCTCAGCGCCTGGTCGGCGTCGACGAGGACGACCCGGCCGCCGTGGGCGAGGGTGGTCCAGACGTCGAGCAGGCACAGGTCGAAGTTGAGCGGCGCGTAGTTGAGGACGGTGGAGCCGGGACCGATGCCGAAGGCGTCGCCGGCCCAGTGGACGAACGCGTCGACGGCCTCCACGCCCAGCGGCACGATCTTGGGGAGTCCGGTGGAGCCGGAAGTGGTCAGCAGCAGGGCGGGTTGTTCGGATGGAGGCGCGGGCGCTTTCCCCGGGCCGGCGTCCGCGTGGTCCGGTTCGTCGTCCGTGTCCGGGCCGGCGGCCTCCGCCGGATCCAGCACCTCGCACACGCCGGCCTCGCCGTACAGCCGCTCCAAGGCGTTGGCGCCGAGGGTGGCCGAGGGCAGCAGGACCGGCCGGCGCTCCAGCAGACAGGCGAGGACCAGCGCGACGGTGTCGGGCGACTTCACGGCGGGGACGCCGACCGGCCCGTCGCCGGTCAGCCGGTCGAGGCGGGCACGCCGCGCCTGGGCGCGCCGCAGCAGGGTCCCGTAGTCGATCTCCTCGTCGCGCCAGACCAGGGCCGTCGCACGCGGGCTCTGGCGGGCGTGGGCGAGGAATCCGTCGACCAGGCTGCGGTAGTGTCCCGAGGGCCCTCCCGGCACGCCCGGGAAGTCCGGAGCCACCTGAGCGGCCTCCGCGGCCCCCGGGGTGTCCGGTACCGTGTCCACGCTGCTGCCCACAGCCCTTCCCCCTTGTTCGTATGCCGGTCTTGTGGATCCGATGGTGGTTTTGCGCTCTTGAGGCCCGATGGAGCCCTGCTGAACCCCTGGGCGGCCGGGGACCGGCGGTCGCGGGGCACCGCGAGGCTGAGCGGGAGGCCCCTCTCCGGGGACGATCGCTCCTCGCCTCACGGGCCTCGGCACGACGGACGGACGGACGGCCGTACCCGGCGGTCCCCCACCAGTGGCCGTCGATGCCCCGGCCGGAGCTCAGGCGGCGGTGCGCTCGGACAGCGCCCGGTTGACGAGTTCCAAGTACTGGCGCGGCGTCTCGGCCTCGAAGACGGCCTCATCGTCCAGGAGCACCCCCCATTCCCGCTCGACACGGCCCGTGGTCTGGAGCATGGCCAGCGAGTCGTAGCCGAGACCGGCGAACGAGACGTCCTGGATGTCGCCGTCCAGGTCCACGCCCTCGTTCTCGCCTGCGGACTCGCGCAGCAGGACGGTCAGGTCGGTGAGTTCGAACCGGGTCACGTCATACCTCGTATTCCTCATGTACGGACGTGTGAGCGTCCATCGCGATGTGCTTCGGTACGGCGGGGCTGCGGCGGCGTGGTTCAGGCGCGGACCACGGCGGCGGCGTTGAAACCGCCCCGGCCGCGCGCCAGTACCAGCGCCGTCCGCAGCTCCACACCAGTGCGCGGGGTGCCGATCACCAGGTCCAGAGGACAGTCCTCGGCCGGGCGCTCGGTACCGATGGTGGGCGGGATCACCTGGTCGCGCAGCGAGAACAGCGCCGCGGCCAGGTCGAGGGAGGACCCTCCGGCGGAAAGCCGGCCGGTCATGCTCTTGGGAGCGGTGACGGGCACGCCCCGCTCACCGAACAGCTCGGAGATCGCCCGCGCCTCGGCACGGTCGGCCTCCCGCTCGCCGGCGGCGTCGGCGAAGACCACGTCGACCTGGTCGGGCCGCACCCCGGCGTCGGCCAGGGCGAGTGCGGCTGCGGCGCCGAGCCGACAGCCGCCGGACTCCGGGGACGGGTCGAAGGTTGCGGCGTAGCCGGCGACCGACCCGTACACGCGGGCTCCGCGGGCCCGGGCGGCCTCCGCGTCCTCCAGCACCAGGAGGGCGCCGCCCTCACCGGGCACGTACCCGCAGGCGCTCGCCGAGAAGGGAAGGAAGGCACGGTCCGGATCCTCGCTGGCGCTCATGCGTCCCTCGGCAACGTGCGCGACCCAGCCCCACGGGCACAGGGCGGAGTCGACGCCGCCGGTGACGACGAGCGAGGACCCCTTGCGTAGCTGGCGGCGGGCCTGAGCCACAGCGTCGAGCCCGCCCGCCTGTTCGGTCACCAGCACCCCGCTGGCGCCCCGCAGCCCGTGCAGGATGGAGATCTGGCCGGTGTTGACGGCGTAGAACCAGGCGAAGGACTGGTAGGCGCTGACGTACTGGCCGCCCTGGCTCCAGAGGGCCTGGAGCTCGCGCTGGCCGAACTCGAAGCCGCCGGCCGAGCTGGAGGTGACCACCCCGGCCGCGTACTCCGGGAGTTCGGCCGGGTCCGCCCCGGCGTCGTCCAGCGCCTCCTTGGCGACCGCCAGGGACAGCCGGGTCACCCGGTCGGTTTGGGCCATCAGCCGACTGCGCACGTGGTCCTCGGGAACGAACCCAGGCACCTCGCCCGCGAGCTGGGCCGGATAGCCGGAGGCGTCGAAGCAAGTCAGCGGACCGATGCCGTTCTCGCCCCGCAGCACAGCATCCCACCAGGCACGGGCGCCGAATCCGTTGGGGGCAGCGACGCCGATGCCGGTGACCACGGCCTGCGGGCGGCGGGTCGCGCCCGGGCCGTCTTCATGGGGGCGGTCGAGAGCGGACGTGGCGCTCACGCGGCCGCTCCCAGGTGCGGACGGGTGAGGATCATGGCGCTCTGGAACCCGCCGAAACCGCTGCCCACGGTGAGCACCGTGTCGGTCTGCTGCTCGCGGGCCACGAGCGGGGTGTAGTCCAGGTCGCACGCGGGGTCGGCTTCGTGCAGGTTGGCCGTGGGCGGCACGGTGTTGTGCGCGATGGCCAAGGCACTGGCGACCACCTCCAGGGAGCCGATCGCGCCGAGGGAGTGGCCGATCATCGACTTGATGGAGCTGACCGGCACCTCGTAGGCGTGCTGTCCGAGGCTGCGCTTGAACGCCGCCGTCTCGTGGCGGTCGTTCTGCTTAGTGCCCGAGCCGTGGGCGTTGATGTAGTCGACGGCGTCGGGATTGAGCCTGGCCTCGTCCAGGGCGGCGGTGATGGCCTCAGCCATCTCCACGCCGTCCGGCCGCAGACCGGTCATGTGGTAGGCGTTGCTGCGACTGGCGAAGCCCGATATCTCGGCGTAGACCTGCGCTCCGCGGCGACGGGCGTGCTCCAGCTCCTCGATGACTAGGACGGCCGACCCCTCACCGAGCACGAACCCGTTGCGGGTGCGGTCGAAGGGCCGCGAGGCCGTCTCCGGCTCGTCGTTGCGCGGGCTGGTGGCCTTGATCGCGTCGAAGCAGGCCACGGTGATCGGGGAGATCGGCGCCTCGGTGGCGCCCGTGATCATGACGTCGGCGCTGCCTTCGCGGATTAGCTCCACCGCGTGGCCGACGGAGTCCAGGCCCGAAGTGCAGCCGGTGGAGACCAGCGACACCGGGCCCTGGGCCCCGGCCAGGCGGGCGACCTCGGCCGCCATCGAGCTGGGCACGAAGTAGTCGAAGAGATGGCGGACAGCCCTGGTGTGGTCCAGCACCCAGTCCGCGCCGTTGCGGCTGACCTGTGCGTACTGCGCGTCGAGGCCGGTGGTGCAGCCGACCGCGCTCCCCAGGGTGACACCGGTGCGCAGCGGGTCCAGCTCTGCGGCCAGTCCGCTGTCGGCCAGGGCTTCACGCGCACTGACCAGGGCGAACTGGGTGGCCCGGTCCAGCCGCGCGGCCTCGGCCGGGGTGAATCCCTGAGCGGCGGGGTCGAAGTCCGCCTCCGCGGCGATACGCGAACGGAACTGCGCCGGGTCGAACAGGGTGATGCCTCGGGTGGCGGTACGGCCGGAAGTGAGCACCGACCAGAACTCCTTGGTGCCCACGCCGCCGGGTGCGACCACTCCGATTCCGGTGATCACAACCCGCCTCATCGGCTTTCCTTCACAGTTGTCCTCCAGAGAGTCACGATGACAGCGCGGATCGCCGCCACGCGCGGGACGCAACCACCGCACGTGATTTCGAGCCTCGCCGACCTTCCTGGAGAACCGCTCGAACAGCCCCTCTCTCCCACTGGACGGGACGCGACCACGACCGGCACGCCCCACTTCGGGGTGCCGACCGTCTGAACCCGCGTCCCGGCGCCGGGACTCGCCCTGCCCGCCCTCGTCGAACGGCGCCACCCCGCCGGCAGGGCTGGCGGGGTGGCGTGGGGGGTGGGGGGTGGGGGGAGAAGGAGGGTGGGGTCTCAGCGGGCCAGGGCAGCGGTCTCCGCGAACTGCTTGGCGAGGTTGAGGGTGGCGCCGGAGTTCCGGCCGAGGGCCTCGCGGACGTAGCGGCGGGCGGCGGCGACGTCCGCGTCCGGTCCGAGGATCCGCTCGATGTTCTCCGGCCGCAGCACGACGCTGTGCTGCGAGGTGACGGTCACCCCGGTCCCGTCGTGCCTGACGGACCATTCACCGGTGTGGGCGGCCATCAGGGCCGGGGTCGCGGTCTGCTTGTACACGATGCGTACGGCGTCGGGGAAGCACACGCGGACCGATTCGGTGGTGTGGACCGAGCCGTCGGCTGTGCGGGTGTCCATCGACATGACCTGCACACCCGGCGTCTCCTCGACCAGGTCCAGGCGGTCCACGTGCGGGACCCGCTCCGGCCAGTCGCCCACCCGGTACAGGAAGTCGTAAACGAGCTCCGCCGGTCCCTCGACATGCACCGAGTCCTCAAAGGACAGCACGAGGTCGTCCAGCTCGGTCCAGCGCTCGGCGAGCGTCCTGAGACGGCCCAGTTCGGACTCGCTGTTGGTGTCGGTGGCCCGCAGCACCCACTCGACGTCTTCGGCGCGGTCGTCAGCCACGGTGAAGTCGTGGAGCAGGGTCAGCCGGGTGGAGGTCGCGCCGAGCTCCTCGACGATCCAGATGCCGCCCATGCCGGTCAGCGGAGCAGCCGGAATCTCCTGGCGGAACTCGATGCGGCGGCGGCCAGGGTCCAGTTCGCGGCGCGAGGTCCAAGTCTTCACCGTGCTGTTGGCGGTCGCCCACAGCCGCAGACGCTCATGCCGCCCGTCGCCCTCGAGGCGCTCGACGTGAACGTTCGGCGGGAAATATAGCGGCCACTTCTCCGTGTCCGCGATGATCCCGTAGACGACCCCCGCGGGTGCGGCGATCTCCACCTCGTGCGACGTACGGTGCACCTGTTCAGCGGACACCTTTCCCACCCTTCGCTGCTTGGCTCTGCGGTGGATCCGACGGTGTCCCGGATCACTGGAGGCCGGGCGGAAGGCGGCTGGAGGGTGCGGAACCCCAAGGCCGCAAGGGGAGGAACCGGCAGTCGAGGGATCCTCGAAGGGGGTGCGACCCGCGGCGCACAGCATGGGCGCAACCAAGGAACGAAACGGAGACCTCATGACGACCGCGCCCGACCTCGCCCCCGGAACCACGGCCTGGAACGCCCCGCTCCACGCCGAGGTGCAACAGTTCTACGCGCACCAGATGCAACTCCTCGACCTCGCCGAGGCGGAGCGCTGGGCTGCGACCTTCACCGAGGACGCGACCTTCGCCGTGCCGACGCTGCCGGAGCCCGTGCGGGGCCGGGCCAGCCTGATCGTGGCGACGACCCGCAGCCACGCAGAGCTCGCCGCGGCCGGGCAGCGGCACCGGCACTTCATGGGCATGCTGGACGTCCGGCCCCGCCCCGACGGCGCCGTGGCCGTCCGCTCGTACGCCATCGTCTACGCCTCCGAGATCGGCGGCGAGTCCCGGGTGCACCGGGTGTGCGTCTGCGAGGACGTGCTGGTCCGGGGTGAGGGCGGCAAGCTGCAGGTGTCGGCCCGTACGGTCACCCGGGACGACCTAGCCTGAGCCCGGGCGCGTCAGCGCCGGCCAACGGCAGTCCCCCGCGGGAACCCAGGGGTTCCCGCGGGGGATCGGCCAGCTCAGAGGACGTCGGCGGGGACGAACTCCAGCTTCTTCAGCATCGGCAGATAGTTGAAGACGTCATAGTGCTCGATGATCTGGCCTGCGTCGTTGAATAGAAGCTCCTCGAGCATGAACCAGCTCACCTTCTTCCCGGTCGGGGCCTTGCCGAAGAACTGGCCGAGGTGGGTGCCGGTCACCGTGATACGCAGGATGACGCGGTCGCCCTCGGCGACGATGCTCTTGACGTCCAGGTGGAGGTCGGGGAAGGCGGCGAGGCCTCCTTGCATGGCGCCGATCATCTGTTGGGTGTCGACCAGGCGGTCCTCGGAGAAGTGCTTGACGTCCGGGGCCCAGTGCCTGGTGATGCCGTCCAGCTCCCAGCGGTTCCAGGCGGCGGCACAGGCGAGCGCGATCTCCTTGTTGCGCACCTGCACGCTCTGGCCGGCGGGACGCTCGTTCACCGTTGCGGTCATGGTGGAATTCCCTCGTCTGATACGGAGTGGAAAGGCTCAGGGAGTCAGGACGTGTTTGCCGACGCTGCTGCCGACCAGCAGGGCGCGCACTGCGGCAGCGGCTCCGTCCAGCGGGTGGCGGCCGGCGATGCGGGGAGTCAGGACGCCGTCTGCAGCGAGCCTGCACAGCTGCGCGTAGTCGGTGTTGAAATCCGGGCCTGGCTTGACGTAGTACATGCTCATCCGGCGGCCCCGAGTGAGGCCGAGGAGCCGGGCGAAGAAGCGGGTCACGGTACGGCGCAGGGCCGGGACATGCGGCCGGAACCACTGCCCGGGGCGGTAGCCCGCCACGGAGGAGTCGAAGGAGACCAGGACGCCGCCGCGGGCGAGCATCATCCAGCTGGCGTCGAGGCCCCGGCCGCCGATGTGGTCGAAGACGGCCTGGACGCCCTGCGGGGCGAGTTCACGCACGGCCGCGACGATGTCGGGGGTGTGGTAGTCGAGCGGCTCCGCACCGAGCTCCCGCACGGTGTCGTGCTTGGCGGGCGAGGCGGTGCCGATGACCCGCAGGCCGTGGTGGACGGCGAGCTGGGTGAGCAGGGCGCCGACGCCCCCGCTCGCTCCGTGTACCAGGACGGGCCGGCCCGGCCGCAGGCGGGCGAGGCGGTGCAGCATCTGGTAGGCGGTGACCCCGTTGGCGACCAGGGCCACGGCCACGGCCGCGTCTAGCTCCTCGGGGACGGCGGCCAGGGTCTTGGCGGGCAGTTCGACGAATCGCTGCCAGGCGCCCTTGCGGGGCATGGCAGCGACCCGGTCGCCGCTCTTCCAACCGGTGACGCCGGGGCCGACCTCGACGATCCGCCCGACCAGGTCGTAGCCGGGAACGAAGGGGAACCTGGGAGGGAACGGGTGGAGGTGCTGGAGCATCTGCACCTCGGCGTAGGACACGCCGGCTGCCTCCACCTCGACCAGGACGCTGCCCTTGCCGGCGGTGGGCCGGGTGCCCTCGGCGGTGTGGATCCGCTCCTCGGGTTCGCCGCTGCCGGTCATCCGCACCAGCGCGTTGGCGCCGGTGCGGGGCGTCCCGTCAGCGGTGCCGGATGCGGGCTGCTCGACGGAGTCCAGGCTCATGCCGTGCTCTCCAGCGACTGCGGGGCGAAGTCGACGGCATGGTCGGCGGCCCAACGGGCGAAGGTCAGTGCGGGGCGGCCGGTGACCTTCTCGACGGTGTCGACCGGGGTGGGTGGGTTGACGACCGCGTCGGCGAGGTAACGCAAGACCATCTCGACCACCTGCGCGGGCATGACCTGGCCCATGGCCTCCCGGGCCCGGTCCGCGGTGATCTCCTCAAAGGCGACCGGGCGGCCGATGGCCCGGGCGATCTGCCGGACCTGCTCGACCTGGGTGAGGGCCTCCGGTCCGGTGAGCACGTAGGCTCGGCCGGCGTGCTCACCGGACCGGAGGGCGGCCACGGCCACGGCCGCGACGTCGGACTCGTGGATCAGCACCCGCGTCGCGTTGCCGTAGGGGGCGCGCACGAGGCCCTCTGTACGGATGGAGTGGCCCCACTTCCACAGCACGTTCGTCGCGAACTCATCGGGGCGGACGAAGGTCCATTCGATGCCGGACTCCTCCACGGCGCGCTCGACGGCCCGGTGGTACTCACCGCTGTGGTTGTCGCCTGAGGTGTCGAGGACCGAGGAGGAGGAGAGGACCACGATCCGGCGGACACCGGCCTCCTTGGCCAGAGCGACGACCTCGCGGGCGGTCTCCGGTACCGGAAAGAGGTAGAGGCGGTCCACTCCGGCAAAGGCCGCGCGCAGGCTCTCGGGCTTCTCCAAGTCGCCCTCGAAGACCTCGACCGGCTCCGGCAGAGCCGCGGTGGCCGGGTTGCGCGTTACCGCTCGCACCGACTCACCCGCCGCGACGAGCTGACCGACCAAAGGCCGGCCCACGGCCCCCGTCGCTCCAGTCACCAAGATTGTCACGTGCCTGCTCCACCCTGTTCGGCCCGGTTGTTCCGGGGGCTCTCGCTCGGTCGTGCTGCCCAGCCTCGGGCGCGCTGGTGGAGGGGCCTTAGAGGGCGCTTCGAGGACGCGTTGGAAAGTAACTCTCCGTACTGCGTGGACGATCACGGGAGCAGCAACGAAGCGGCAGCGGACCGCGGCCGGCCGCGGTCCGCTCGCCAGGCAGGCGCCTCAGCCTACGTACAGGTCGAACGTGGATCCCCGCCGGGAGCCCGCAATCACGTCCAGCGCCGGGTCCACCGCCAGCATCGCCTGGTGGAGCCGCTGGAGCTGCGGCGAGGGCTCGACACCGAGTTCGTCGATTAGGCGCACTCGCAGTCTCCGGTAGATGTCCAGTGCGGTGGCCTGGCGGCCGGAGCGGTAGAGCGCCACCATCGCCTGCGAGTGCAGGCTCTCGTGCTGCGGGTGCCGGGCGATCAGCTCGGTAAGCTCGGCGATGAGCTCGGTGTGTCGGCCCAGCCGCAGGTCGACGTCGATTCGCCGCTCCACGGTCACCAGCCGGCTCTCCTCCAGCCGCATGACATCGATCTCCAGGATCGGGCCCACACGCACGTCGACCAGGGCCGGGCCCTGCCAGAGCCCGAGCGCCTTCCGCAGCCGGGCGGCGGCCCGCTCGTCGTCGCCCGCCTCGAAGGCGCTCTGGCCCTCGGCGACCAACCGGTCGTACTCGTGGACGTCCACGCTCTCCGGGGCGATCTGGAGCAGGTAGCCGCCGTGCCGGGTGGCGAGCACCTCCTTGGCTCCGCCTGGATCGGCCCTCCCCATGGCCGTACCGAGCCTGCGGCGCAGCTGCAGTATGTAGGTCTGCAGCGTGGTGAGCGCGCTCTGCGGCAGTTCGGTGCCCCAGACCTCCTCCATCAGGGTGGGCACGGGCATCACCCGGCCCGGGTAGAGCGCGAGCAGCGCCAGAATCTGGCGCGGTTTGCTGGCCGTCGGAGCAATCGATTCCCCGTTGACCTCGGCGTTCAACGGACCCAGAACCTGAATCTTCACGGTTTCTCCGCTCGTCGTCGAGTTCCCATCGATTTCAAGCCTTCACTCGGGTCACAATAGCGGGGCTCAGGGCAACGACCCAGATTTCTTGAGTCTGTATCAAGCCCACCTCCAACGAGTGAAGTTCTCCAGTCCCCCGGAGCTGCTGCATTCGACGATTCCCGCCGGAAATGTTTGGTAGGGCCGATGTCATGGGAAGTATGGCGCGGTCACACGTGAGCGGGGTGTCGGAATCCGGCACGCTGGAGCGGAGGTTCTGCCGGTCGCCGTCCGGCACCGGCATCGGCACCGGCAGCGTGACTGCTTCCCATCCGGATCCGCTCACGGAACGCTTGCCGCTCCGCGGTCAGACCCCCACCCTGCGGATACCTCATACACCCGGCATACCGCGACGATCACCAACCGTCAGCCCCCACGACAAGACGCCTTCAAGGTCAGTAGACCGTATGAGGTGCGCTGCTTGCGGTGGCAGCGCACCTCATACGGTCTAAACGATTCGGCGTCCTTCCGGTGGTCGCCGGCCCGGCCGGGCGCGCGTCCGGCCCTCGGGGGCGTGCGCGGCCGCGTCATTGGTGTCGAGGGCAGCCATCTCAGCCGGCGCGGAGGAGTCGCTCACCGTTGGTCTCCGCCGCCCCCACGGGGCTGTCGGGGCCGGCCATGAGGATCGAACGCTGCAGCCTGCGCAGTGCGGCCGAAGGTTCAAGCCCGAGCTCGCGCACCAGGGTCTGGTGCAGCCGCTGGTAGACATCGAGGGCCTCGCCCCTGCGGCCGGAGCGGTGCAAGGCCAGCATGAACTGGCCGTGCAGGTTCTCGTGGGTGCGGTACCGGCTGGCCAGCACGGTCAGTTCTGCCAGCAGCTCCCGGTGCCGCCCGATCCGCAGATCGGCCTCGATGCGCTGGTCGAGGGCGCACAGCCGGGTCTCTTCCAGCCGCAGAGCCTCCGTGTCCAGCTGGATGCCGCCGTTCACGTCGGCGAAGGCCGGCCCCGACCACAGGGACAGCGCCTCACGCAGCAGCCGGGCGGCGCCCGGGAAGTCACCCGCGTCCATGGCCCGGTAGCCCCTGCCGGCGAGCCGGTCGAACTCGCGGACGTCGCTGGTGCCGTTACCGGTGTCGAGTAGGTAGCCGCCGGGCACCGTGACCAGCACGTCCTTGGCCGTACGCCGGCCCGCGCCGCCTCCCGCGCCCTCGCCATCGCCCTGCCCCAGGGCCGTCGCGATGAGGGCCCTCAGCTGCAGCACGTAGGTCTGCAGCGTAGTGCGGGCGCTGCGTGGCGGTGTTCCCGCCCACAGCTCCTCGATCAGAGCCGAGATCGGAACGACCTGGTCGGCATGAAGTGCCAGCAGCGCCAGCACCTGGCGCGGCTTGGGGGCGGTAGGTGTGATGGAGCGCCCCTGCTCCCGAACCGCCAGAGTGCCCAGTAATTCGATGTCCACGCTGTACTACTCCCCCTGTCCGTGGATTGGCCGAGCTCAGTCAATCCGGCCTCAGTAAAGCTCCGCCGCAGGGCAGGGACTCCCGGTGGTGGTCCGGGAGGTCCAAGTCCTGGGTGCTGATCATGTCGCCGAACTGCCCGCCTTCGCGGTCGGCCGCCGACAGGCCGCTGAACACCACCCGCAAGGCGTTGAGTTCGGGTCCCGGCCGCATCAGCGCGAGTTGCGTCTGCGTGTTGCCGGTAACCCGCTGGGCCACCGGCTGGCGCTCCGGGTCACAGGTGTCGATCAGCCCTGCGCCCGCCGCTCCGTGCACCGCGGGCGCTGACTTCCAACCCGGGTTGAGCGTGTCCAGCACCCCGGCACCGAGGCCGGTGTGAGCCCTCGGCCTCGTCCCGGACCCCGCCGCCCTTCTAAACGACCTCGATCACCCGGTGCTCACGCAGGATCCGTGCCCCGGCCGCCCAGGCCCGCACCTCGGAAGGTCTTTCAAGCTCCGCCTGACGGCATCTCAGGACCGGCTCCGGTTCCCGTTCGGGGGCCGTGACCACCAAGCCGGGCAGACCCGCGAAGCGGAAGGGGCGTCTGGCCGCGGCGCGGGCGCACGGGGCCGCCCGTCCAGGCAGACGATCTCGCCGAACCGGGCACTGCACAGACCGCGCGTGTAGTGCGGTTGCCTTCGGTTGCTCGGACACGCTGGCCTCCGATTCGAGGAGCGCGGTATCGACTTCGTGCGCGGCCGACTCGGACGCCACGAGCATCCCGACGGGTGGCCCGCCGATCAGCGCCGCCTGCGTCCGCATACGATGCTCCGCCTGCACGGCAGCGCCCTTTCCGTTGGACCAAACCGCCCGTGAGTAAAGAAATATATAGGGAGAACCATTTCTTTACCATCCCCTTGACAAACAAAGCGATCTCCTAGCGCATGCACGCCGAGCTCACTCGTCGGCCTGCCGGCTCCCGCTACTGCCGGGAAGGACGGCCTCCACTGAGGTGCCCCCGCGGGGGGCCACGGCAGCAGCCCCCGCATCCCCGAGGACATGGGGCCGCTTTCCGACCGCTCGGTCTTGGACCCCTTGGTGCCCGGTGCCGGAGTTCGGGCATCCACGACCTCCGCCGGCGGCCCTTGGCGTACAGCCCGTCAGGAGCGGCGTCCCGGGCCGTGCGGAAGCAGTCAGAACACTCGTCGCCGGAACGTGCCGGAGGAACGGGACGGCTTGGCCGTCGGACCCAGCAGGACGTACCCGACCATCCGGCCGTCGCGGTGGTACGCCGGCCTGCCGTGCCGGGTCGGCAACCAGTGTTCGACCTCAGAGGTCGTTTTCTCCTTAACTACCCATATGTGAGGTGGTTCTTGGTCCCCCGAGCTGTGGCACGAAAGAGGCGGCAGATGTAGCTGGGGCCTACGGGGCGGGTGCGGTGGCGGGTGGGACGGGATGCAGTTTGCGCCTGTCTCATCTCAGGACGTCCGGCGGGCGCCGCGGCTGTGTGCTTCGGCCGTCATCGCCGTACGCCTGGGCGCACTCGGTTCGCAGCAGTACGCCGGAGATACGCCATCGCGACACCCGTATCCGAGTGATCTGTCCGATGCCCGCAACGGGAGAAAACGATCTCTCAGTAGTGGAGGTCCTCGGGATGGGGCTCAGCGGCGAACGGGTTCGGCTCGCCCTCCGCGAGCACCCCCACGAACGGTTCGCCCTCCCCCGCGAAGGTGTATGCGCCGTCCTCGACCCGCCCGATCAGGCTGTGCGTCCATTCCGCCTCGCTGTCGGCCGAGTGCACCCACATGTTCATGATCTCGCCGATGTGCCCGAGCTGTTCGGGGCCGTTCTGCGGCATGTAGTACTCCGTGACCCCGGCTCGCCACCGTTCGAGCCCCGCGATCCGTTCCTTGAGGAGCGCGACGGCCTCATCCCGAGGCAGGTCGACGATGAACCCGAGCCCGGCCGAGAGCATGTCTATCTTCTGGTCGTACGAGGTCAGGGCCTCGCGCAGTAGATCGAAGTACTCCGCGGTGCCCTTGTCGGTGATCTCGTACTCGACGCGGGGCGGGCCGCCGACGGCGCTCGGTGCGACCTCGTGTGCGACGAGGAGTCCCTGCTTCGCCATCTGCTTGAGCGCGTGGTAGATCGAGCCCGGCTTGGCGGTGGACCACTCGTGGGCCCCCCAGAACTCCAGGTCGTTGCGCACCTGGTAGCCGTGCGCCCGTCCGTGCTGACGGACGGCGCCGAGGACCAGTAGCCGGATCGCAGACATGAGTGGATCCTTCCTCATCAAGTCAGAGTAATCAAATTTGACCAGCCGCGGGAAACGGGCTACCTTCCTAGCTTAGTCAAGTTTGATTAGTGGCTGGAGGGGAAGGCTGTGACTGACCACGATCTGGCGATCGTCGTCGAGGGCCTGCGGAAGAAGTACGGGGACAAGCAGGCTCTCGACGGCCTCGACCTCACCGTCCGCAGCGGAACCGTCCAGGGGATTCTCGGCCCGAACGGCGCCGGCAAGACCACGACCGTCCGCATCATGTCCACGCTGCTGCGCCCTGACGAGGGCCGGGTCGAGGTGGCGGGGATCGACGCCAGGACCCGCGCTGGCGAGGTGCGCTCGCGGATCGGGCTGCTCGGCCAGAACGCCGCCGTCGACGAGGAGCTCAGCGGCCGGCAGAACCTGGAGATGTTCGGCCGCCTGTACCACCTGGGCGCGCGCCGCGCGAGCACCCGGGCCGAGGAGCTCCTCACCCGGTTCGGACTCGAAGACACCGGAACGAAGGCCATCAAGCAGTACAGCGGCGGGATGCGGCGACGCCTCGACCTGGCGGCCTCCCTCATCTCCGAACCGCAGGTGCTCTTCCTGGACGAGCCCACGACCGGGCTTGATCCCCGCGGCCGCACGGAGGTGTGGAACGCGGTGCGCTCGCTGGTCAGTAGCGGCACGACGGTGCTGCTGACCACGCAGTACCTGGAGGAGGCCGATCAGCTGGCTGACCAGATCGCGGTGATCAACCACGGGAAGGTCATCGCCCAGGGCACGGCGGACGAGCTGAAGACCAGGACGGGCGGCGACCGCATCGACGTGGTCCTGCACGACACGGGCCAGCTGGCCCGGGCGGCCTCGCTGCTGCCCGGGGAGGCGACCGTGGACGAGGACCGTCGGCTGGTGAGCGCCTCGGTCAACGACCGGATCGCGGCGCTGACCGAGACCGTGCGGGCACTGGAGGCGGCCGGAATCGTGGCGGAGGACATCGCGGTGCGGCGGCCGACGCTCGACGAGGTCTTCATGCACCTGACGAAGACGGAGGCGGACGCGGCATGACCACGGTCCAGAGTATGAAGGCGACCCGCGGTACGGAAACCGCCGGCGGCACGGGTTCGAAGCTGGGCTGGGCGGCAGCCGACTCCTGGACGATGACCAGGCGCGAGCTGGCCCACTGGGCACGGCAGCCCGTGCAGGTGGTCGTCGGGCTGGTCTTCCCGGTGATGATGCTGCTGATGTTCAGCTACCTGATCGGTGGCGGCCGGGGCATCGAGGGGAATTTCAAGGACTACCTGGTGCCCGGCATGCTCACCATGACGATGGCCTTCGGCCTCGAGTCCACGATGCTCTCCGTCACCCAGGACCTGGGCAAGGGGATCATCGACCGGTTCCGCTCGATGCCGATGGCCTCCGGTGCGGTCCTGGTCGGGCGGAGCATCGCGGACATGCTCCAGTCGGTGGTCGGGCTGATCGTGATGATCGCGGTCGGCTACGCGATCGGATGGCGCTGGCACGGGGATTTCTCCTCGTTCCTGGGCGCGGTGGGACTGCTGTTGCTGCTGCGGTTCGCGATGCTGTGGGTCGGCATCCACCTGGCCATGGTCGCGGGCAAGCCGGAGATGGTGCAGGCGGTGCAGATCCTGGTGTGGCCCGTCAGCTTCCTCTCCAACGCCATCGCCACCCCGGGGTCGATGCCGTCCTGGCTGGGCGCGATCGTGGAGTGGAACCCGATGTCGGCGACGGCCACAGCAGTGCGCGGCCTGTTCGACAACCCGGGCGCGGCGGGTGACTCCTGGGCCGCGACGCACGCGGAACTGCTCGCGGTGGTGTGGCCGGTGGCCCTGGTGGCGGTGTTCTTCCCGCTGGCAGTGGGTCGGTTCAGGGCCCTGAGCCGCTAGCGGACACGGCTCCGCCCCCGGGCCGAGGCGTTTCGGCCGGGAACGGAGCTTCCCCGTGGTCTGCGGTGAGCCGGTTCCTCGGTTGCACCGCGGACCACGGGGAGCCGGAGAGCGCAGAAAAAACCGCGCCGCGACGGCGGCCCGGGCGGCCTCGCGCGAACGTCACGGCCGCGATCCGTACAACAGTTTTGGAGAGACCACGAGCATGGCCCCGAGGACGCACACCCCCCACGCGCAGTCGTCTGCGCCGCACGCTGCCGACAGCCACGACCTGATCCGCGTGCTCGGCGCGCGGGAGAACAACCTCAAGGACGTCAGCATCGAGATCCCCAAGCGTCGGCTGACGGTGTTCACCGGCATCTCCGGCTCGGGCAAGAGCTCGCTGGTGTTCGCCACCATCGCCGCGGAGTCCCAGCGGCTGATCAACGAGACCTACAGCACGTTCGTGCAGGGCATGATGCCCACCCAGGCGCGCCCCGAGGTCGACGTCCTCGAAGGGCTGACGGCCGCGATCATCGTCGGCCAACAGCGAATGGGCTCCGACCCGCGCTCCACCGTCGGCACCGCCACCGACGCCAATGCCATGCTGCGCATCCTCTTCAGCCGCCTCGGCACACCGCACGTCGGCCCGCCCAGCGCCTTCTCCTTCAACGTCCCCACGATGAAGGGGAGCGCTTCGATCACCGTCGAGGGCGGCAACAAGAAGGCGGTCCAGGCCGACTTCAACCGCACCGGCGGCATGTGCGCCCGGTGCGAGGGCCGCGGCTCGGTCTCCGACATCGACCTCACCCAGCTCTACGACGACGGCAAGTCGATCTCCGAGGGCGCGTTCACCATTCCTGGCTGGAAGGTCGACAGCTGGTGGACGGTCGGCGTCTACGCCAACTCGGGCTTCCTCGACCCGGACAAGCCGATCTGCAAGTACACCGAGGAGGAGATGCAGGACTTCCTGTACCGGGAGCCGACCAAAGTCAAGGTCAACGGCGTCAACGTCACCTACGAGGGCCTGATCCCCAAGATCCAGAAGTCCATGCTGTCCAAGGACAAGGACGCGCTGCAGCCACACATCCGGGCATTCGTGGACCGGGCGGTCACCTTCACCACCTGCCCGGACTGCGAGGGCACCCGGCTCAGTGAAGGAGCACGCTCCTCGAAGATCGCGGGCATCAGCATCGCCGACGCCTGCACGCTGGAGATCCGGGACCTGGCGGAATGGGTCCGCGGCCTGGACGAGCCCTCGGTGGCCCCGCTGCTCGCTTCGCTCCAACAGACCCTAGACTCGTTCGTCGAGATCGGCCTCGGCTACCTCTCGCTCGACCGCCCCTCGGGCACGCTCTCCGGCGGCGAAGCGCAGCGGGTCAAGATGATCCGCCACCTCGGCTCCTCGCTCACCGACGTCACGTACGTGTTCGACGAACCCACCACCGGCCTGCACCCGCACGACATCCAGCGGATGAACGACCTGCTGCTGCGCCTGCGTGACAAGGGCAACACGGTGCTGGTGGTGGAGCACAAACCGGAGGCCATCGCCATCGCCGACCACGTGGTCGACCTCGGCCCCGGCGCCGGCACGGCGGGCGGCACCGTTTGCTTCCAAGGACCCCTGGACGGACTCCGCGCCTCCGACACCGTCACCGGCCGCCACCTCGACGACCGGGCCGTCCTCAAGGACCAGGTCCGCAAGCGTATTGGCGCGCTGGAGATCCGCGGCGCCACGTCGCACAACCTCCGCGAGGTCGACGTCGACATCCCGCTCGGCGTGCTCACCGTCGTCACCGGTGTCGCCGGTGCCGGAAAGAGCTCGCTCGTCCACGGGTCGATCCCAGCGCGCGAGGGCGTGGTCTCGATCGACCAGAGCCCGATCCGCGGTTCGCGCCGCAGCAATCCGGCGACTTACACGGGCCTGCTCGAACCGATCCGCAAGGTCTTCGCCAAGGCCAACGGTGTGAAGCCCGCGCTGTTCAGCGCCAACTCCGAGGGCGCGTGCCCCACCTGCAACGGCGTGGGCGTCATCTTCACCGACCTGGGCGTGGTGGCCGGGGTCTCCAACCCTTGCGAGGACTGCAACGGGAAGCGGTTCCAGGCTTCTGTGCTGGAGTACCGTCTCGGCGGCCGTGACATCAGCGAGGTGCTCGCGATGTCGGTGACCGAGGCGGAGAGGTTCTTCGGCTCGGGCGAGGTCCGCACCCCGGCCGCGCACAAGATCCTGGAACACCTCGCGGACGTCGGCCTCGGCTACCTTACCCTCGGCCAGCCCCTTAACACCCTGTCCGGCGGCGAGCGCCAACGCCTCAAGCTGGCAACGCACATGGGCGACAAGGGCGGCATCTACGTCCTCGACGAGCCGACCACCGGCCTGCACCTCGCGGATGTCGAGCAGCTCCTCGGCCTGCTCGACGGGCTCGTCGACTCCGGCAAGTCGGTCATCGTCATCGAGCACCACCAGGCGGTCATGGCACACGCCGACTGGATCATCGACCTCGGCCCCGGCGCGGGCCACGACGGCGGCCGGGTGGTCTTCGAAGGCACCCCCGCCGACCTGGTCGCCGCCCGCTCCACCCTCACGGGCGAGCACCTGGCGGACTACGTCGGAGCCTGAAGGACGCCGCTGCATGACCCTGTCCCCTCACATATGCCGGCCCAGGGTGCGGACCCACCGCTCCCACAGCCGGGTCACGGGGTGATGGGGTTGTCCGACGGGTGGCCGAGCCCCTGGTGCGGCCGCCCGTCACCCTCGCCCTCGCCTTCGGCTCCACGGCCTACGACCTCGGCGTCCGGGCCCTCCGGCGCCGGAACATTTGACGGCGGACTACCAGCACAGGGAATCCGCCCGGCGCTGCTGGTGCACCCTGGTCACCACCCACCAACTCCCCAACTGACGCTGGGCCAGCTCGCGCGGCTCGCCCAGCGCGGAGTCGAGTGGCGTAGCCGCCCGGCCCAGCCGGGCGTTGTCGTTAGCCGACGGTAGGCTGCCGAAGCCCTGAGAAAGCACTGGAAGGCCGTCACCTACGGGTGGCGGCCTTCCGGCTTCTACCGCGTCGCATTCCTCGGCAGGTCCGCTGCGTTCGCGGGATTGTCCGCAACCAGGATGGAGAGCTCTGGGACGAGGGGCGGTGACGGCCGAGCTACAGTCGCAGCCCGGCGTATGCCTCGTGGACGTCCAAGCACAGTTCCTTCAGCCAGCCGGCTTCCTGCTCGACACGGGGACCGGTGACTCCCTCTAGGGCACGGCCACGCCAGAGCGCCTCGGCATATGCGTCGCAGACCTCTGTGTTTTTGCCGCTGCGGGCCCGCTCGCGGGCCTGGCCAACCGTGTTGTCGAAGGCAGCCACGTTGATGCGGTGTCCGAACGGGTTGAGGGCGTAGCCAGGGTGGTGCATGGTGATCAGCGCACTGTCTTCCGCAACCCCCCTTGAACGCCTTGCGCAGACCGGCGATGCAGATAGCGATCTGGCTACGGGCCGTAGTGGGTGCGCCGGAGGGCCAGACCAGACGGCGTCGATGACGCTATCCACGGACACGATCCGGTCGGACGACAGCAACAGCATGGTGAGCACCGTCCGCTGACGTGCTCCGCCGAGGTGACCGGAGCTCCGTCAATCTGTACATCGAGTGGCCCCAACAGTCTGAACAGGACCTCTCGCATTGGTTTGCCCCCTGAGAGTGCTGGCAGCGCGCCCCCGCGCGCCTGTCCATAAGATCACGCACGACCTCGGCGGCTCAACTTTGCGCAGCATGGGGGATCACTTGAACCTTCTATGACTCTACGGTCTGGCGCTCTCGCCAGATCGTAGCCACTGTCGGCGGTAGTCCTTCTGCTTGGTCATCTCCCGACTTCGCGGAGAAACTTTACCCCCCATGAGTCCAATCTGTCTGATTTGTGCGTGTTTGAGTGCGAAGTATTCGGCCGTCGGCGATTGCGATCCGGTCAACTCCGAGGGCGGCGTTGAAGATTCATGCCAGTTCGTCAGCTGCCAGTCCTGCCGGTTCCTACGATCGCCTGCATATAGTGGTTCGAGGGGGAATCGAGGGGGAATATTGTGGCCTGCATGCCTGAACAACGACACAGCTCCGCTGGCGGCCGTCAGATGCGATGTGTCAGGCCGAATGCCTTGTCGGCGGCAGCAGCGGCCTTCGTGGCTGTGATCGGGACACGTTCGGCCGCCGGCATGTGTGCGGATACTTGTCTCTACGGTCAGATGGGCAGTCACTCGGTCCACATGGGCTGCACGCCCACGGCCGCAGCCCGAATGCGGCCGTGGGCGCCAGGACGGAAACAGGCCGAAGCGCCGCTCGAACCTGCGGCAACGGACAAGGTACTGCGCATGGCAGCTGGTTCTCTCCTGTCGCGGGAAGGCCTTGAGGCAGCCCCGAGGTGTCCACGGCCCCGGCATTCGTCATGGAGATAGCAGAACAGCGCGAAGGAGGGCAAATGCCGCCGCAGGCTTGATGGGCCAGTAGGCAGGGGCGCGCCCTGAAAGCGGCCTTACCAATGCGGACAGTCCCTAGGCTCACTTGGTACCCCAGGGCACCACACCAGTCCAGAAAATGCGAAAGCGGCCCAAGATTGGCGTCTTCGGGGCCGCTATCGCTTCCAGCGCTGCATCGTCACGACGGTACCAGCCATACCCGTCCACAGGCGAGAGACACCTGCCACTCGTCCTGGTTGGCCGATTCCTGCTATCCACCACGTGACGGCGCTCCATCCGAGAGGTAGCGCCAGTTTGTTTGGCATCGTTACACCGCTTCCCGAGTGTGTCGCCCCGCTCTTCACTGTCCCCATCACGGCTGCCATCCAGGCCAGCCTGGTCCTGGTGCCCGCCACCGGATCGGAGGTGGCTCGATGAGTTTCCTGCCCGTCGAGTGGGCCGCGGAGCACTCACCCGTGTCGGACCCGTACGAGCGCCTAATCCTGATCTCCCTGGCCCGTCGCGCGAACAGCGACGGGACTGACGCCTACCCGTCGCGCAACACGCTGGCGCGGTCCGGCCTGTGCGATAAGTCGACGGTGACCCGCCGCCTGAACGCGATGGAGGCCCGTGGCCTTATCCGCGAAGGTGACCAGCGGGCCGCGTTCCGGATTGCCGCGGACTTCCGACCCAAGGTCTACGACCTGATGATCCCCTTCTCCTTCTACAGCCCCGACCAGATGGAGAAGGTCAACCAGGAGCGCATCGACCGAGGCCTGGCCCCGCTGTGCGCCAAGGACCGGCCGGATCTGGGGCCCGCACCGGCTAAGAAGACCCGAGCAGACAAGGGGACGAAACGGCCCAAGAGGGCCGCGCGGAATCCCCCTTTGAGTATCGCGAGCGAGGAGGGGGGTGCTTCAAGCACCCCCCTCCTCGAAAGGCCCTGTTTGACCGAGTTTGCCCCAGGTGCTTCAAGCACCCAGGTGCTTGAAGCACCTACCCCGGGTGCTTCAAGCACCCCAACTCTGTCCTTTAACTCTGTCCCCTCTACTTCTCCTGACGTTCTGGCGAATGAGACCGCCCCAGAGCCTTCCGCTGAGACGAAGAAGAAGATCCACGACAGGAACAGCACCAACGATCAGGCCGCGCCCCAGGATGAGTCCGCTTCGGCTGCTCCGGCCGACGAGCTGTCGCAGGAGGTTCGCCAGATCATGACGGCTTGGTCTGAAGCCCGTATGGCTGCCGGAGTCGGTCCACACCGTCGGTCGGGCGCATTGGGGGAGTTCCAGGTGTCGGCGGCTGCTCTGGTGCGGTCCGGTAAGTCGGTGGAGTGGCTGATCTCGGTGGCGCGGTGGATGGCTGCAGAGAAGCCCGCCTGGGTGGGCCTGGGGGAGGCGTCGAAAGCGCAGTACGCCGGTGCCCCGGCCGAACCGATGGCGCGGTCCGTGCCGCGTCAGCCGGTGGACCCATGTCCGTCACACCCGAGCCTGGAGGCCAACGGATGCCGCCATTGTGCGGCGGACGAGATCGTCGACCGGCAGCGTCGTGAGCTGGACGCGCAGCGCGGTATCGACGACGAGTCCGCCCGCCAGGCCCTGGCCGCGTTGATCCAGCGGGGCAAGAAGCCGCGGACGGTCGCTGACCGCAGCCGGGACGCGGCGCTCCATCAGGCCGAGGAGGCCCGCCGGCAGTCCGCCAGGCGTGCCGATTTCCTGGCCGGCTGACTGCTTCCGGACAGTGCGACGGCCGCCGGTCAACCCTGCCAGGCCCCGGCGGCCGTCCGATCCCAAAGAGAGATCACGTTGAACGTACCCGACGAGAACACCACGAGTCCCGAGTCGGCACCGCAGGTAGTTGCGGCCGGGATGGATGAGCACGACTGGATCCACCTTGAGCCCGATGACGACTTCGGGCTGGCCCCCGAGTCCTCCATCGCCACACCTCGTGCCGGGTTCGGACGCCCCGGCCCGCGCCTCGGCCGCGCCCGCCGTCCCCGCTCCCACAGCCGGACCGTCGCCAACGGCGGCACCAAGATCGAGGGCGAGAACAGCGCGGACGAGTTGGAAAGGGTTCCCCCGCAGGACCTGGCGGCCGAGCAGTCCGTGCTGGGCGGCATGCTGCTGTCCAAGGACGCCATCGCCGACGTGGTCGAGGTGCTCAAACCGACCAACTACTACCGGCCCGCCCACGAGATGATCCACGGCGCGATCCTCGACCTGTACGGGCGCGGCGAGCCGGCCGACCCGATCACCGTGGCCGGCGAGCTCACCAAGCGCGGCGAACTCGCCCGGGTCGGCGGCGCCTCCTACCTGCACACCCTGGTCAACTCCGTCCCGACCGCGGCCAACGCCGAGTACTACGCCCAGATCGTCGCCGAGCGCGGGGTGCTGCGCCGGCTAGTCGAGGCCGGCACCCGGATCGTCGGCATGGGTTACGCGGCCGAGGGCGACGTGGACGAGATCGTCAACGCCGCCCAGGCCGAGGTCATGGCCCTAGCCGACCAGCGCGCCGACGACGGCGCCGCGCCGCTGATGGATGGCATGGACGTCACCATGGGCAAGGTCGAGGACCGCAAGCACAACAAGGGCAGGATCACCGGTGTGCCGACCGGCTTCGCCGACCTGGACCAGCTCACCCAAGGCCTCCAGGCCGGCCAGATGATCGTCATCGCCGCCCGCCCGTCCGTCGGGAAATCCACACTAGCCCTGGACATCGCCCGCTCTGCCAGCATCACCCACCGCCTCACCACCGCCCTGTTCTCCCTGGAGATGGGCCGCGAGGAGATCCAGCTGCGTGCCGTCTCCGCCGAAGGCCGCGTGGCGCTGCACCATCTGCGCTCCGGCGAGATGACCGACGACGACTGGGTGCGCTCCGGCCGGGCAATCAGCCGCATGACCGACGCCCCGCTGCTGATCGACGACAACCCCGTGCAGTCCGCTCTGTCCATCGCCGCCCGCTGCCGCAAGATCAAGCAGCGCCGCGGCTTGGACCTGGTCATCGTTGACTACCTCCAGCTGCTCCAGGGCGCTGGCCGACGCGCGGAGAACCGCCAGCAGGAAGTCAGCGACATGTCCCGCAACCTCAAACTGCTCACCAAGCAGCTCGGTGTCCCCGTCATCGCGCTCTCCCAGCTCAACCGCGGCCCCGAGCAACGCGCCGACAAACGCCCGATGATCTCCGACCTGCGTGAGTCCGGCTCGATCGAGCAGGACGCCGACGTCGTGATCCTGCTGCACCGCGAGGATGCCTACGAGAAGGACTCCAAGCGCTCGGGGGAGGCCGACCTGATCGTTGCCAAGCACAGGAACGGGCCCACGGCCACGATCACCACCGCTTTCCAGGGCCACTACAGCCGGTTCGTCGACATGACCAGCTACGACGAAGTCGACCGGCACTTCCCCGACGACGACACGTACGAGCCCGACTTCACCCAGATCGGCGCCGTCGCCCCGCAGCCCGCCGACCCCACTGAGTGGAGCCCCAGCACCAACCTGTCTCAGACCTCGGACTCTGACAAGCCCGAGAGGGGCCCTGAGTGCCCCTCAGGGCGCCCAACGACCCCGCTCCCGTCCGCAACCCGGGCGGGGCCGTGATCACCCCGCAGAAGACGATGTAGAGCCCCGCCCCTCCATGGTTCGCCGCCTGGTCGGCGAGGCGCTGGAAGCCCCCGAGGTCACCCCCGACGCCCGGGCCGTAGGCCCTCGCAAGGTCGGCAACGTCGACGCGCGCCGTCGACGAACCATCAAGGCCGTCCCCGACGACGAGTAGAACCCCGGTGAACCCACCTCCCGGCTGCCGGCGCGGCTCGATTGGACGGGAGTGGTTGCTGCCCTGTTGCGCGGTCAGCCGAGGCGACCGTTGCGGGGCTGGGGGATGTGGGGCAGGACGTTCCACAGGGGCTGGTCGCCGGCGGCCCAGTGGGCGAGGGCTGTGCGGTCGACGAGGAGGACTCCTTGTTGGGCGCCCCAGCGGTGGGCGTCGCGGGAGAAGCGGCCGTTGGTGACGACGACGGCGAGGTGGGCGCCGTGGGCGCGTTGGTAGGTGCCGGCGAGGGCGTACAGGACGCCGACGCCCACCGGCTTGCCGCCGACGGGGTCCTGTTTGTGCTTGCACTGCACGGCCCAGCGCCGCCCGGTCGGGTCCTCGGCGAGGACGTCCACGCTCTGGTCGTTGGCCCGTCCGACCTTGCGGGCACGGCAGCCGTCGCGCTGCAGCAGGTCGCGCACCGCGTACTCGAAGCCGTCCGGCGTCATGTGGTCGATCCCGCCCGGGCCGCTGAGCGCCAGGCGCAGATGGGCGGCGCGCAGTCGGTGCTCGCGGGCGGTGCGGGCGCGGCTTCGCAGGACGGCCGCGGCGGCGGCTCCGGCTGCGAGGAGGAGGGCGGCGGGGATCCACCAGTTCGCGGCCAGCCAGCGCAGGACGGCGGCCGCGGTGCTGAACGCTGCGATCGCCAGCAGGCCGTAGGCGAGCCAGGTGGCGTCGTCGCGGCGCGCGGGCCGGCGTCCTCGGCGCCTGCGTGCCGGCGGCCTGCGGCTAGCCACGTGCTGCTCCGGTCCGGTGCACGTCGGTCCTTCCGGGGTGTCGGTGCCAGGGGGCTGTCAGCGGGTGGCGTCGACGGCGATGCCGACGAGCTGGAGGATGGCGTGGCCCCAGGAGGTGGTGGCGATCAGGACGCCGAAGACGACGGCGGTGAAGACGGTGAAGGCCTCGTCGGTGCGGCTGCGGGCGTGGGTGATGCGTCGTAGGCGGGCGATGATCACGATTGCGAGGACCACCGTCGCGCTGATCTGCACTGCCCACCCCCGGGTCTTGGCTGACTCTCTGTGAGGCCCCGGTGACCGAGGGCCTTGCTGCATTCGGGTGAGCATGCCAGAACGCCCGCCGCGCCGGGGTGGTTTCCCGGAAACGGCCGGACGCGAACGAGTGCGCACAGCCCTGCATCGAGCAGTCGAGCTCAATGCCGGACCTTCGGGCGTCAGCCTGATCGGTGTGATGGAGCGCGCTAGTTTGCGAGCGGCTGGGCAGTAGGTGCTGGTCAGTGGGGTGGGGGAGCACGCTGGTTTGCGAGTTCGGAGCGCGGTAGTTTGCGAGGGTGGGGGCGCTTTTATCACTGCGTGTGACGCCAGGGGTTCTCCGGTGCTTGGGCCAGGGTGTCGGCGTGTGCCGCCAGTGTCTTGATGAGCTGCCGGTATCTCCCTGTGGGCGCGCGGGTGGTCAGGGAGTTGATCACGCGGTGTTCTGGTCCGGTGGGGTCGGGGCGGCCGAGGGGGGAGAGCGGGAACTGCATGGCGGGTGCCAGGCGCCATTCGCTGCCGGTGGCCCGGGCCCAGACGACCGCGGACGCGCAGTCGCGCAGGAGCTCGTCCGTGACGGGGTATTTCCCGCGCCGCCTGGGGACGAAGTCGGACTCCTGCTTGATGGTCTCCCAGCTGGCGGCTTGGAGGTGCCAGGTCGCGAGGCGTCTTCGGCGCTCGTGGTAGTCGATCGGGTGGGGGTCGTTCTCGACGTGCTGGGCGAGGCGTTCGAGCGCCTGGGCGAGGTCTTGGCCGTCGCGGAGCTGGGGGAGCCGGTCGAAGGGCAGGACCCGCTTGGCGGGGTCGACGAACCAGGCCGAGGGGATGCCGAGGAAGCGGGCGGCCTCACGCATTGTGCTCGTCTCGGCGGCTTGGACGAGCCGGATGGCGGTCAGCCGCCGCAGTGTCCGGATCGTCTGCGCGTAGGCGGCGCGGTCGCGGCCGAGGAGGACGTCGAGCCAGGCTGTGGGGATCTCCTGGGGGATGTTCTCCGCCCGGTAGCCTCGTCGGCCGAGGACCAGTGGCGACCTGCTGTCCAGGAGATCGGACCAGGACGTTCGTGCTGGCAGGCGCCGGTCGAGAGCGTGCGTAGCCTCGGATCTGACCATCGCCGAGCACGTCGCCAGCTGGCCCCTCCAAGCCTTGCCCCAGCGGGGATGCCGGCGGTCCGGGATGTGCGCCAGCAGGTCGGCCAGCCGGGCGCGGAAGGCGTCCGGCTCCAGTTGAAGGCAGCGGTCGGCGAGGTGGAGGAGGGCTGCGGTGGCCGGCGGCGGGGTGGGCGCGGCGCTGAAGGAGAACGCCGCCCGGTTGCTGTAGCCCCTGGCCCGCTCCTTGGGGTTCATGAGCTGTTCCCGCGCGATGAGGAAGTTGTCCAGGGCCAAGTCCAGTCCGGGCGGCATGTCCGGCTCGGCGCTGTTGGGCCAGGCGGCGAGCACGACCGCGGCGACCGCCCGCAGGTCGGAGAACGTGCTGAAGGCGTCCGAGGGGGCGGCGGCCGGGTCCAGGAGGGCCAGCAGCCTGTTCTGCAGGTCGGCGGTCTCGGCGGTGAGCGGGGGTTGCGCCGGGTAGTGCTCGTGGTGGTCCAGGCGGAGGCTGCAGAGCTCGCGTCGGTGGGGGCCGGGGTGGTTGCGGCACTGGGCGGGATGCAGCCCGCTGCTGGCCGCGGCGGGGACCAGTTGGCGGGGGCCGTCGGGGAAGCCGCCGTGGATCGGCTGCCGGCAGCCCGGGCAGGTCTCGCGCAGGAAGACCTGGTGCCGCGGACAGGCGAAGACGACCGGCAGGTGCCAGAGGAGACTCCAGGCGCCGCCGTGCCGGCGCTGGATCTCGGAGGAGTCGCCGGTGAGGCAGGAGGGGCAGCAGTTGGTGGGGCCGGCCAGGACCCACTGCGGGAACACCCAGCGCGTCCGTTCCTGGCCGGCGCGGACCGGGGCGCCCGCGAGCGGCAGGTAGCGCTCGAGGAGGGGACGGAGGGTCAGCCGCTCGACCTGGTCCTCGCCGAGCTTCGCGGTGCGCGCCAACCTCGACAACGGGAGGGGTTCGAGCGACAGCAGATGCCGGGCTGAGGTGACGGGATAGCCCTCGCGCGGGCTCAGCCCGGTCCGGAAGAACAGGTCGCTGGGGGCGATGTCGAGCCGGTGGCTCAGCCGCAGGAAGAAGCCGGCGAGGCTCTCCTGCGGCAGCGGGACCAGGCTGCGGGGCAGCGGCCGCAGGGCGGTCACCGGTCAGCCCGCCGCGGGTGTGGCCTGGGGGCCGTGGTCGTCGAAGACCGTGTTGCGGCCGCGTGCCCGGCCCGGCCGTGGCTTCGCCGACGCCGGTTCGGCGGCCTGGTCGTGGGCGGCCGCCGGCTCCGCGGGTTCCTCGCGGCCGATGACGATCCCGTCCAGGAGGGCTTCGTCCAGCCTCTCCGTTCCGCTGTCCATGGCCTCTTGGGCGCCGTCGGTGATCAGCCGGCCGAGGATCCCGACGACCCCGCCGGAGCGGCGCATCAGGTACTCGGGCATGGTCCCCGAGGTGAGCATGCCCTTCTTCGCCTTCAGCAGCCGCAGGTGGTTCTCGATGCCCTGCAGGTGGTCGGTGAAGTCCTGGATCGCCTGGGGCGTGTCGTAGCGGAAGTGGTCGAGCTCGACCATCTCGAAGCGGCGTTCGGTCTGGGTGACCTCCAGGCCGTGGACGCGGGCGCTCTCCAGCGGCGGCAGCACCCATTGGCGTGTCCTGGCGTCCCGCCTGGCCTCGCGCAGCAGGCCCAGGCCCGGGATGTTGACCCCGGTCAGGATCAGGGTGACCTGGAAGCCCATCAGCGCGCGGACCAGGTCCAGCACGTCCTGGTCGTCGGCCCGGTGCATGCGGAGCCGGTTGATGTCGTCCAGTACCAGGGCACGGACGCCGTGATCCCGCAGCGAGTCGGCGACCTGCCGGATCAGCTGCGGCAGCGTCATCTTCCGCCGCTCGGTGCTGAAGAAGTTCAGGATCGACTCGCAGAGGCTCTTGGGCGTCGCGGTGACCGGGATCTGGACGAACGCGATCGGCGCGTGCAGGTCCAAGGTGCCCTCGACGCTGGCCGGGTTGAGGTGCTGGTGCAGGTCCAGCCACATGTCCTCGAACGCCGCGCAGACCGAGCTGACCGTGGCGGTCTTCCCGTGGTTGCCCGGACCGCTGACCATGATCCCGGGCAGCGTCGGGGAGCCCTGGTTGAGGGCGTTGCCGTGCAGGCGCCGGTTGATCACCCGGGCGACCTTCGCCGACATCGGCGTCTGCTGCAGCGGCAGGTTCACGTTCGTCAGCCGCCTGAACAGGTCCAGGTCCGCGCGCCGTCCGGGCTCCAGCCGCCCCCACTGGGCGGGGGTGATCCGGGGCGGCGGGACGAGCAGGTGGCGGGTGGCGCGGTAGTGCTGCCAGCCCTCGAAGGTGTCGCGGTGCGGGCGCGGACGCAGGATTATCTCCGCGATCTGGGCCCGGGTCGGGACGCCGGCCAGCGGGTCCTCGCTCACATGCTCTCCTTCGAGGGGCGGTCCTGCGGCAGGTCGGTCACCGGCGGCAGCAGGAACAGCCCGCCTCGGCGCAGGGAGTCGTGCAGCAGCGGCGGTGCGACCGGTTCGCGTCCCGCGGCGGCCTCGCGGCGCCGGCGCCGCGAGGAGTCGACGGCCCGGGCGGCCTCGGAGGCCCGCCCGCCCGACGGGGACGGACCGGCGGCCCTGGCGCGGTCGGCCGCGGCCTGCCCGGCGCGGTCGCTTTCGCGCGAGCGGGCCGCCCGGTCGCGCTTGCGCTCCCGCTTGGCCTGCTGGCTCGGCCACTGGTCGACCGGCGTGGTCGCGCCGAGGAGTTCGACCAGCACCGGCAGGAGTTCCTCGTCCGAGCGCGGGGCGAGCTTGCGGGCCCGGACTTCGGCCAGCAGGGCCTGCGCGCTCGTGTCGGAGAAGGCCGGGACCTCGCCCTCGGGCGGCAGCCCGGTCCAGCGCAGGGTGTGCCAGGTGTCGTGGTCGACGGGGTCCTGGAAGAAGACCTGGCGCCGGTCGCGCCGGTCGCTGTGGACCACCCACTTGCCGGCGTGCTTGCCGCCGCGCTCGGACGGCAGCAGGTAGCGGGGGTCGTCCAGGACCTCGGAGCGGTAGTAGAGCCCGAGGATCTGGACCCCCCGGCGCGGGTGGATCTTGACGTGGTGCTTGCGCAGGACCTTGTAGTAGGACTGCGGCTCGGGGATCTGCAGCGACCATCCGCCCTGCTGCATCGCCGCGGCGAACAGGGAGTTGGGGCTGTGGCCCTCGCCGGGGCCCCAGCAGGGCGCGTACTCGCCCAGGATCCGGTTCTGCCAGATTTTCACGATCCAGCTGGCGATCAGGTTCTCCATCTGGGCCAGCGTCAGCACCGCGTCGCGTTCCGGGTCGGCACCGCGGTCGGCGACGTCGGTGCCGGTGAAGCCCAGCAGGTGCTCGAACAGCAGCGTCTTGACGGCGCCGAAGGCGCGCTCGACGGCGAACTTGTCGCTGGCCCGCAGCGTGCGGGCGGGCAGGATGGTGCAGCCCAGCTCCCGTTCAGCTTCGACCAGGGCGCGGTTCTTGTAGGGGCTGCCGTGATCGGTGGTCACGGTCTCGGGGGAGAAGAAGGGCAGGGCCGCGACCTTGTGGCCGGCGAACTCGGCGATCAGCTCGGCCGGGACGCCGGGGTAGGGCCACTCCATCTCCGCTCCCCAGCCCTCGCGCATCGGCAGGGGCAGCATCACGTCCCGCAGCAGCATCGCGACGTCGATCGAGGTGTCCGACCCCAGAGTGAGGCGGAACGCCGGCAGCGAGTGGGTGAACATGTCCAGGCCCAGGGTCAGCGTCGCCCCCACGGCCTGGCCGAAGACCGTCTCGCGCAGCATGACCGGCAGCGGCGTGGAGTCCAGCGCCAGGACCTGGCCCGGGCGGTGGACCACCAGCCGGGTGCCGACGCCGGCCTGGGCAGCGGCCTCGGCCGAGCGCAGGTAGCGGGTCCGGCCGCCCCCGGGGCCGAACCACTCCGCCCAGACCCGCGCCAGGGTGAAGCGGGACGGGACCTTCTCGGTGGGAAAGTCCCCGAACCTCTCCGCCATGTACTGGTGCAGCAGCCGGTGCTTGGCCCGCATGCTGATCCGGGCCCGGTCCTTGCACTCCTCCCTCACCGCGAAGACCGCCTCCCGGACCTCCTTGGTGACCGCCGGGTGCCCGCCCTGGCGGCGCGTCCACCGGCCGTCCGCGCAGGCCAGCAGCAGACTCCCGCCGCCCGCCAGCGCCAGCGCCGTCAGCCCCTGCAGAGTGCGCAGGCCCAGGCCCTGCAGCCCCAGCCGCGCGGCCTCGTCCGGCGCCATGGCGGCCAGCTCGGCGACCTTCGCCGCCCGGCGCTCGGTGAGCGTGGTGGTGTCCGGGTCGTAGGCGGGCCGCGG
The DNA here is from genome assembly GCF_040303245.1 of Kitasatospora sp. NPDC096077. Classification (NCBI taxonomy): domain Bacteria; kingdom Bacillati; phylum Actinomycetota; class Actinomycetes; order Kitasatosporales; family Streptomycetaceae; genus Kitasatospora; species Kitasatospora sp. NPDC096077. Next base: position 88,106 of record NZ_JBEOSV010000034.1, read on the forward strand.
CTCGCCCGGCCGGGCGCGGGCGCGGTGGCCGTCACGGAACCCGGTCGCCGCCTCCAGCACGTGCTCGGCCCGGATCCGGGCCCGGGCGAGCTGGTCCTCGGTCAGGTCGGCCACCGACAGCGGCTGAACGGCCCGCGCCAGGCCGCCGGCGTCGTCGGCCTTCCCGGCCGGCCGAAGGTCCGGGTGGTGGACCAGCCAGCGGATCGAGTGCTGCTCGGCCCGTCCTTCGCCGTCGACCAGGACCAGGCGCCCGAACTGCGGCTCGGCCGACTCGACGGTCCACGGCACCCCGTTGAGCAGGAGCCGGCTGCCGGCCGCCAGCTCCAGGCGGCCCCGCCCGCCCGCCATCACCGCACCTCCTCGGGCCCGCCGCCCGGCCAGAGCAGCGAGCCGTCGCCCAGCGGAGAGCCCAGGTCGACCCCGAGCCGGCGGTGCCAGAGCAGGTGGGTGGCGTGCGCGCGGGCCACCACCGGCAGGGTGGTCGACTCGGCGACCTCGCCGAACGGCCGCGGGCCGCCCCGGACCGCGGCGTGCAGCTGCGGCTCGAGTCCGAGCCGGTCGGTCAACGGACGGCGCTGCGAGGACAGGTGGTCCAGCACGCTCCAGACGTGCCGTCGCCAGCCGGTCACCACCGTGTGGGCCCAGCCGCAGGCCTCGGCGGCCTCCCGGGCGGCCGCGAACTTCACCGCGTCCGTGTCCTTGACCAGGCCCTGCGGGCGGACGTCGAAGAGCCAACGGTCGCCGTTCGGCAGCACCGCCAGGAAGTCCGGCGTGTGCCGGGCCCGGCCGTGGACGTGCTCGAAGTCCAACGTGAAGGGCTGCGGCAGCACCTCGGCCACCCGCAGGAAGTCCAGCACGAGCAGCAGCCGCTGTTCCTCCAGCGACTCGAACCCGTGGTGACGGCCGGTGGACACCATGTACTGCAGCCCCGGACGGTGCCCCTGCCGGGCCCGCCAGGTGAAGCCCCGTACCGGCTGCGACGACAGCACCGGCACCCCGGCCATGTCCCGTACCGGCCAGGTCACCTGCCCCTCGCCCACCCGCCACGTCCCGCTCCACCGCCGCGTCCAGCCGTCCCCGAGCCGCAGTCGGCCACGGAACGGCGAGTCGTCGTACGTACAGGCCAGCTCCAGCAGGCCGCACGCATCGGATCGGATCACCGACCGCGTCGAAGCACCCATGCGATCACTCGACCAGCACCCCGTACACGCCGCGCCCGGATCATCGGAAGTGTCCGCAACTCGCCCTGATCTGAACGAGGCTGTGGTGCTTGCTTCTTGAAGCCTGACCGCCCGAGCCCAGGTCAGGCCGCTGTTGCCCGCCACGCGTGCCGGGCCGGGCTGTAAAGGCGGGGACGGGGAACTGACGATGGGTTACCCTGGTAGCTGCCGACGTTCGCGCGTCGGCCGCGTACCGCTCCGGTTATGCAGAACCGCACGTCGCAGGGTTGGACCTGCAGCGTGAAGAGTGGCTGGCGCCCGTCCACGACGGGAGTCCGGGTCCAGATGGCCTGGCCGACCAGCAGCTCGCCTGGCTCTGCGGAACGCCGGTCGGCATGAGAGGCCCCGGACACGAGCCGAGGACTGATCGTGACGACGCTCGCCGCCCCGTGACGGCGCGCAGTGGAGTCCCAGGCATGGTGCCGGGACGGCAGGCTCGGTCTGCAGCGCGCTGGTCCCCCGAAGGGCGAGATCGTGAACACTTTCAGCGACGAGAGCTACAACCTGCCCCCGCTGCTGCGCAAGCCCGACCCGGTGTCCGACCCGGTGTCCGTGGCTCAGCTGCGCGGAGCCCGCAAGGCACTGACCGAAAACCCCGCCAGTCCCCTGGACGACGGCGCGGCCAGCATCGTCACGGCGGGCGCGGTGGACCCGATGCTGCTGCGCAAGATGACCGAGGCGCAGGGAGAAACCGCGGCAGCCGGGCTGCTGATGACCAAGCCCGTCGCTGGCGGCACGCTCTACGCCATCCCGCCGCACCGGCGTTTCCTCGACCTGGACGTACTGCCGGACTTCGTCAACCAGCGGTGGGCCCACAAGGTGCGGACCGCTATGGACGTGGAGTCCTCGGCTGCCGCGCCGATCACCTACGAGACCTTGATCGACGAGGAGAGTGGCAAGCCGCGGGCGGTCTTCGTGGTCCGGATGCCGAACCGCAAGGCGCTGGCGGACGCGGTCACCGAGAGCATGCGTCGGACGTTCTACGCGCAGAACGGGAAGAACGTCTACACCGAGAGCGTGCTCCAGCAGGGCGTCAAGGAGCCGATGACGCTCTTCCTGATGCGCGTGGTGTACGACGACGGCACCCAGGAGACCTTCACCGTCGCCGGAGACGGCAACAGCCGGCTCGTGAGCATGTGGCTGGCCCGCACCGGCGGCGACATCGACGAGGCCGCCGCCGCGTGTGTGGCCGCCGTGATCGGCCCGGTGGACCGCCCCGGGCCCCGCCGCCCGGCCGACCAGCGTGCCGCCCGCACGAAGGTCGCGGAGATGGCCGCCCGCGTCCGCCGCGGCCTGGCCGAACCCACGCTCACCGAGGCGACCCGCCGCGAGGGCCACACCATCACCTTCCCCGCCATGGTGGTCGTCGGCGCGGTCACGGAGGACGGCTCTCCCACGCCCGACCTCGTGGCCGCCCGCGACGACCTCGTCGCCAACCTGCACGTGAACGTCACCGCGTGGACCGAGGGCGCGCAGAACACCCAGGGCATGCAGCGCGTCTACCGCCACGCCCTGCACAACGGACTGATCGACAAGGACACCTACCGGATTCTGCTCGGCGAGGTCGACGCCGAGCAGATGCACCAGCTCCTCGGGCTGCCGCCGCACCGGCTGTGGTCCTCCGCACTCCACCAGCAGACCGTGCTGGCCGGCTACCGCGCCGAACAGATGAACCTGCTCATCAAGCAGGAGTTCGGCATGGGCAAGGCCGACCGCCAGCGCGTCAGCGACCACCTGGCGCCCATGGCGCTGTCCGCGTACCGCAGCTCCGAGCGGATCGAACCCGCCATCCGCGCCTTCGGCAACGGCGGCACGATCACCGACACGGTATGGAAGCAGTCCTGGCAGCTGACTACCGGCGACGACGCCTTCAAGGTGCTCGACGAGATCTTCTTCAAGGCGCTCAACGGCGACGCCGCCGCCGTGGCGGAACTGACGGTGCTGGCCGGGACGGCGGCGATCCTCGACGGGTACATCACCCGCGACCGCGGTTCCAAGGTGGGCGTCACCCGCGAGAGCGGCAAGGCGCCGTTCCGGGCCACCCCGAACAAGCTGCTGGCCATTCTGGCCTCCACCTTCGGCGGCCTGCGCATGCTCCACTCCATCGCGCACGCGCACATCGCGGCCGACCCCGGCACCCTGCCCAAGCGCTACCACACCTACGACCACGAGGTCGACGGCGTGCTCGTGCACGACGGCGACCCGATCCTCGACAAGGTGGGCGCGCTGGTCACCATCGACTACGAGTGGGACCTGGTCTACGCGGCCGACCCCGTCGGTGCCGAGGCCGCCATCGCCGAGAACCGGGCGGCGCTCGGCAAGGACAACACCAAGGACGACGACCAGATGGCCGAGGACACGCGCCAGCGGCGAGTCCTGGAGCAGGGCATCAAGAACGCCCGCAAGGCCGTCAACGCGTTGGCCAAGATGGTGCCGACCCGGGGCCGTGAGGTCTTCGGCAGCCACGAGGGCGTGCAGATGCTGCGCGAGCACCTGCGCAAGGTCGACGAAGTCCTCGTCGCCTACGGCCCCGAGCGGACCGCGGTGCTGGACCTGGACGACGACGGCGACGACGAGTGAGCCCGGCCATCCTGATCCCCCGGCAGATCACCCGCCAACTCTCCCCTGCAGTCAAGAAGTTGGCCCCGTTGCTCAGCCCCGCAGCCTTCACCAGCGACGGCATCCTGCGGGCCGAGCTGACCTGCCGCGCCGCCGTTGCGACGGTCCGGCGGCAGATCACGGCGGCCAGCGCGGTGTACGTCGTCTGGGACGTGCGCGGCCGCTGCCGCTACGTCGGCAGTGTTCACCGCGAGGCACCCACGGCAGTGAGCAACCGGCTTGCTGAGCATCACCAGCACCGCACCGAAGGGGGCATGCGCCGGGAGGAATGGGCCCTGCTGACGGTCCTGCCGATGCGGGGCGACGCCTCACTGCCGGTCGTCCTGGCCACCGAAGGGTGGGCTGCTCGGATTCTCGGCCCGCTTGATGGTGTCGCCCATCCCCAGATTGACCTTGCACGACCGCCGGCGGTGATAGCGGCGGCCATGGGCACCTAGACGCCCTGTAGCCCCATTCCGTAGCTGACAAGGGCCTGTTCCCCAAACGGGAACAGGCCCTTGCGCTACGTGTTCATCTGCTTACTCGCAATCTAGTGTGCACCATTCGCAAACTGCGGTGCTCCATCACATCGGCGTGTGTGCCTCAAACCAGTGATGTGCGTTTCAAAAGTGCGATCCATGGGTGACTTTCAAGCTAGGCTGTAGGTCGGAGGTGGACCTGTGAGTGATGACCTGTTCGCGTCGATCGACGCGCTGCTGGCCCGGCCCCGGCCGGTGGACGACCTGCCGGTGCCCGAGGAGCGGGAACGGCTGCGCAAGGTCGGCGACTACACCCAGGAGGAGCTGGCCGCCGCGTTGAAGACCCGCCGGGAGACGATCGTGCGGTGGGAGGCCGGGACGACCGAGCCCCGGCCGCCGAAGCGCGAGGTGTACATCCGGTTCCTCGCGACGCTGGCGCTCCAGCACGGCACCGTTGAGCCCGCTGAGTGGCTGCGCCGCGCGCAGGCCGCTGGCCTCGTACGCGCTGACGGCGCCCCGTCGCCCGCCGCCACTCCGGCGCCCCCGGCCCCGACACCGGAGACGTTCACCTCCGCCCCGGTGGCCGAGCAGCCGGCCCCGTCCGCGCCGACCGCGCAGGTGGTGATGCTGGACCAGAACCCGGACGGTTCCCTGGTGACGGGGCCGCCGCTGCCGTGTGTGCAGTGCGGGCAGCCGTCGGTCTACCGCGCCCAGGGGATGCCCATGCACCTGGGCGCGTTCTGCCGCCCCACCACCGTCCCCGTGGCCGCGCAGCACCCGGCCGCGGTAGCCGGGCCGGCCGAGCCCGCCACCCCGGTCGCTTCGGTCGCTGCGCCCCGCCCGGCCGCCCCTCCCGCTGCGCAGCGCCGTCCCGGGTCGTCGCGTCCGGCGTCGTCGTCGCGGGCGCGCAAGGCCCCGACGAAGAAGCCGTCCGCGGCGGCTGAGGGGCCGTCGGACTGGGAGCAGGCCGCGGCCGCGCGCTTCCCAGCCGGTCCGCTGGCGGTGCTGGACGTCGCCCCCTCGGGCAAGGCCCTGGCTGCCTACCTCGCCGACGGCACCCTGGCACCGACCGCGCCGACCGGCCGCGCGCTCGCCGATGTCGTGGAGTGGGCGCTGGAGGTGAAGCTCGGCTCGCCCCGGCTCCACCGGCACGGCAAGGACGGCGACGCCCTGGTCGTCCTCACCGACGCAGCCCTCGCCGAGCTCGGCCTGCCCCCGCTCGGGCGGGACGAGAAGAAGGACTTCGTCCAGCGCCTTGGCCAGCTGCCGAAGACCCACAAGGCCGTGAAGCAGATCGAGAAGGCCGGCTGGCTGCTGACCCAGCGCGGCCTCGGGCCGTGGGCCCGGGTCTACCGCACTCCCGAGGACGGCAAGCGCCAGTGCGTGCAGTTGTGCATCCCCGCCTGGGGCGCCCTCGCCTCGGGCGGCTGGCAGATCCCCGACGGCCTCGCCGCCTCCGGCCTGGCCCGCCTGCTCGGCACCTACGCGAAGCGGGTCCTCACCCCGCGCGGCTCCACCGCCGTCTCCGGCCTCGAACTCGTGACCGCACTGCGCCCGCCCACGAAGGCTGTGCGCACCGAGTCCGGCTGGACGTCGGGGCCGGTGGAGGGCTCCCGGCCGAAGCAGTCGTTCGACCCGGCGGTGCCGGAGGTGCTGGACGTGCACCCGCTCGCGCAGGGCCGGGAGATTGGCGGCGCGCTGGTCACCGAGGCGTGGGACTGGCACCGCGAGCTCACCGACACCGAGAAGCGCTCCGCCTGGGCGGTGGGTCTGGACGTCAACATGGCGTTCCTCGCCGCCGCCGGCCGTCTCACCCTGCCGCTGGGCCCGCCCGCCCACGTGGTCAACCCGGTCTTCGACCCGAAGACCCCGGGCTCGTGGCTGGTCGACCTGTCCGGCCTCGACACCGACCCGCGGCTCCCGTCGCCGTTCACCGCGGACGGCTCCCGGCCGACCGGCCCGGCCTGGTACAGCACGGTGAAGGTCGCCTACGCCGTCGAGCTCGGCGCCCGGGTACAGCCCGTCGAGGCGTACCTGCGCCACGAGCACGGCCCCTACCTCGACCCCTGGCACAAGCACCTGCGCCAGGCCTACGTCGACACCATGGCCGCACTCGGCATCCCGCTGAACCTGGCGGACACCGACCCGCTCGCCTTCCTCGACGCCATGGCAGGCCTCAAGACCACCGGCGACCCCGCCGAACTCGCCGTACTGCACGCCATCAAGCAGACCGCCAAGGGCACCATCGGCAAGATGCGCGAACGCCCCCGCGGCCACGGCTACAAGCCCGGCGAACGCTGGCCGGCCCTGGAACGCCCCACCTGGGACCCGCTCATGCGCGCCCTGGTCATCGACACCGCCACCGTCAACCTCCACCGCAAACTCCGCAAGATGGCCGCCGACACCGGCCTCCACGCCTTCGCCGTCCTCTCCGACTGCGCCGTCTTCGCCGCCCCCGGCCCCGGCGCCCTCGACATCCTCACCAAGCCCGACGCCACCCTCACCACCTCGCTGCGCCTCGGGGTCTCGCCAGGGATGGTGAAGTTCGAGGGTTCCCGGCCGATGGCCGAGATCGCCGAGCTGCTCGCCGACGACACGAACCCGGCAAGGCACATCAAGACCGGCGGCATCGTCTCCGCCGACGAGTAGTCACCCTTCGGCCCGCCGTGCCGCTCGGCGGGCCGCCTACCGATGACCACCCGCAGTGGCCGCCGCTCTCGGCGGCCGGGAAGGAGAGCAGTGTGAGCCGGGAGATCGACGAGGGCCTAGAGCGGGCCGAGCGCACCAAGCCGATCCCGCAGTCCACCGCCGCCCGGATGCGCTTCCTACTCAAGGGCGCCAAGGGCTCCACCAAGCAGCTCGCCCAGGACCTCGGCGTCTCCCAGCGCACCGTGCAGCGCTGGCTCAAGGGCCAGGGCACCCCGAAGCCGGCCGCGGCGAAGGCCATTGAGCAGAAGGTCCGCGCTGGCTGGCAGCCGCGGGTGAAGCAGCGGGTGCGCCGCGGCGCCGAGAAGAACGGCTTCATGCTCCACATCCAGGCGACGTTCGGCTACTCGGCGGCCGGCGGTTCCACGGACGACCCCCGCCCCCGGATGATCACTCAGAAGATGCCCGGTGAGGTGGCCCAGCGGCTGTACGAGGCCCGGGACGCCGGAGCCGGCCAGGACGAGCAGGAACGGATCCTCGCGGAGGGCCTGCGCGAGTACTACTTCAAGGACACCGGGCGCCGCGGCCGTGGCCTCGACGTCGAGCTCAACGACGTCGCCTGGATGGACATGGAGTTGTAGAACCACCCGCCGGCGGCCCCGTGTCGCCGAAAAACACAAGTCCCGGCCGCTGAAAAGGGCGGCCGGGACTTTTTCATGCCCCACCACCGAAATTCGTCCGGAGGAAAGCCATGGAATCCCACAACAGCGGCGAGCAGCGGTTCCGGCTGCCGGTGCGCCGCGACCAGGACGGAACCCTGGTGGTCCCGGCCGACTACGTCACCGGCCTGCTGCGCGGCATCGCCGCCACCTGGCAGGACTGGGTGGCTTCGTTCACGTGAAGTAGCAGCGATTGGTCAGCGGTTTGGGCAGCATTTGGCGATCTTGAACGCTGCGGATGTTCACCAGAAATGACGTCG
>NZ_JBEOSV010000035.1:0-58812 GCF_040303245.1 Kitasatospora sp. NPDC096077
TCGTTCTATATGCCACTCGGCCCCACCCCCCCCCGGCCCCCCCCAACGCCCCCACTCCCCACCTCAAAAATGCGGGGCGCCCCCGCAATTTGGCCCGGGGGCCGCCGAAACGATAAGGGTGATCCTCTCCTCACTCCGACCGCCCGTTGCCAAACTTCCTGCCCTGCACAGGAAGTCGACCAGACCGACTTCCTGTGCAGATCTAGAGAGGATGACGGCAGATCAGGATGCCGCCGAGGAATGTGATCTCGAATGACCTCTCAGGTCCAGCCGGTCCTTGCGCTGACGTGCGGCCAAGTGGCGTCCATCGGCATAAGCGCTGTTCGCGAGGATCGCCTTGTCGGCGACTGCAGCGTCCTGCTGTGCGGTGTTGCTCGTCACTGGGGCAGCTCCGAAGGGTTTGTCGGCGCAGTTCGAGAGCTTCTACTTCACGCCGCCGAAACCACGGGCGCACCTCACCGTCCTTCTCCGTGAACACCACCACCTCACCCGTGCGCCCCGGCCGAGAACGGCCGGGACGCACGAAGGACACTCGCCAGGACAGCGGCAACCGCCGAGGAACGATCAGTTGTCCCAGGCGGTCACGGTAGGCTCCGGCCACTGCTCGGCGAGCGCTGCGAGATCCGCCGGAAGCAGGGCGACCAGCAGGGCCCGGCCATCGGAGACTGCCTTCAACGCGGCCTCCTGCGCCTCGTCCTTGGTGTCGAACATGCCGTCGCCCACGGTCTCGTTGTGGGGCGGCTCGCCGACCTCACCGACCCACTGCGAGGCCCCCGGCCATACCCGGACGTGGGTGAGCCGGGAGGGTTCGGGAAGACCCGTGACTCCCCGAGCTGCAGCTTCCTTGATCACGTCTTCGATGGTCATGCTTGGGCTCTCCTCATCTCGGCCAGTGCGGCGTCCAGTCGTGCGGAGCGGACGACGGCGGAAAGGTCGGTGGCTGTGTGGGCGTAGTGCTCGGCTTCCTCCCGGGCGCCCTGGCGGTAGAGCACCGTGGCCAGTTGGGCGGTGTCGATCGCCTTCGAGCGGGCCCGGTTGGAGGTCTGGGAGTCCACGGCTCGGCGGAGTCGGGACACCAGATCGGAGACGGGCTTCCCCTTGACCGTCGCGAGCAGGTAGAGGGCGTGACCGGTCTCGCCGTGCAGCTTGTGTTCGGTGAAGTACCACATCCAGCGAGGTCCACTTCGAAGGTCCGTGACGCGGCTGTAGATCGACTCCGCGAGGGCGATCTGTCGCATCACCTCGGGTTCGTCACCTCGGATGGCATACGCCTGGGCCTTGACCGCCGCGATCATCGCGAGCGCCGACAAGGGCACGTTGCCCATGGCCATGTCGGCCAGGGCGACAGCCTCTCCGGGCTTGCGCTCGGCAATCTCCTGGCGGGCAAGGCCGGTCGCGACGTGACACAGGAGCCCGTCGTCGCCGGCTTCCTGGGCCGCCTTGATGCCGAGACCGAACGTGCTACGTGCCGGGGAGCTCTGACCCGCGTCGAACGCCGACCACGCTGCAAGGTCGGCGAGATTGGCGATCTGGCCGCACAGCCGGTCACGGACACGCGGTCCCATCGACGACTTGGTGAGATCGACAGCGCTCCGCAGTTCGCCGAAGGCCAGATGGCGAGTGGCAATACCTCCGCTTCGCCGGTCCCACTCCTCCAGAGCGAAGGTCCGCTCTGCAATATCGTCAACGTCCTTCATGCCCAGGCAAGATGGAGAGGGCACTACGTCGGGCAGGATCGAGGCCAGAGAGACGGCCAAGAAGTCACGGCGCTTCGACTCACTCACCTCCTCACGGTCCCGCCGGGTCCGCTTCGGAAACAGCCCCAGCTCTGCGTTCGTGGCCACGCCGAAGACGCCGCGAAGGGCATCACGGACATCCGCATCGGGCCAGCGGATCACGCCACGTTCTAATCGGCTGATCACATTGGCGTCAATCGCCGACTCACGGCCGGTCGCGGCCTTGATCCGGGCGTTCGCCCGGCTCGCGACCTCGCCTTGGGTCCACTCTCGCCCGAGACGAAGCCTTCGTAGAGCGTCGTTGGTCATCCGAGGCCCGTCTCTGCGGTGCCGTTGGTGAGGGCCAGACAGCCTAGTGAACTGCCTAGCTTCTGCCTACAGGATCGCCCTGCCCCTACCCGCACCGCAGGCGTTTGATGGTTCTCAGTCGCCCGGGGTGATCGGCCGGTTACGCCGGTGCTGTCGGGAAGGCCCCCGGGCGACGTCAGTACAGCGTCGTACCCGGGCCTTGGTCAGGCCTGGCCCTCCTCCTCGCAACTCTCAACGGCTGGAGGCCGTATGCCCGTCGACGACCCCGCTGCCACGTTGATGAGCTCGCCCGACCCCGCCTCGTTGCCTGTGCCGCAGGAATGGGACGTCGAACCGGATCCGATGGCCGTGCCGCCCTCTCGTCGCCTGATCCGGAGGATTGCCGAAGCCTGGCAGGTGCCCATGTCGGACGCCGCCCTGCGGGATGTGGAGCTGTGCGCTGACGAGTTGTTGGCCAACGCCATCGAGCACACCCGTGCACGGTGCCGGGTCTCGGTGCAGTGGACGGGCGAACGGTTGCGCGTAGCGGTCACCGATTCGAGCCTGGCCCTTCCGGATCGGGAGGCTGCGGAGGACACCATCACGGGTGGCCGCGGGCTGCTCCTCGTCGAGGCTCTCGCGCACTCCTGGGGCTGGCACCCGACCGGGACGGGGAAAACCGTGTGGTTCGAGTGCGCGGCTGACCAGCTGATCGCGGGCAGCCGACGCATGGCCGTCCTGCTACGCGTCGCCAACGACCGGACCACGGACCGCCCGACGCGTTCGGCGTGACCCGAGCACCCCGCCCCGGGCCCCGGCCGCCGGAACGGGGTGTCACAGCCGACAACCCGAAGATCGACCAAGGAACGGAGTTCGGATGGATGCACCCCGAGGATCCTTCGTCACCATCGACGGTCTCAGCGCGAGCGGGAAGAGCACCGTCGCCCCGTTGGTCGCCGCTTTCATCAACGGCGTCCACCTCACGCACGACGCCTCGCCGTCGTTCCCCCGCATGCGAGCGGAGGTGGATACCACCGACAACCTGCCGGCGCGATTCCACTGGTGGCTGATGGCGAACCACATGACCTCGGAGACAGCCCGAATGCTCACGGAGAGCGGGCGGTCCGTGGTCGTCGAGTCCTACTTCCCGCGCACCATCGCCACGCACAGGGCCATGGGGCACGACTGGCCCCCTGAGTACCCGAGCGGGGCCCTGGTGCCGAATGTCCCGATCCTGCTGGAGGTGGACGAGCGAATTCGCCAGGAGCGACTCCGTCGGCGGGCTGAGCGCGGAACGCTGAGCTACTGGCACCAGCGGGAGGAACCCAACGTGGTCGAGAGCTCCCGCGTGTACCGGGCCTTCGACCTCCTTCGCGTGGACAGCACCGACCGCACGCCGGAACAGGTCGCCCGCGCGATCGCCGATATCGTTCGCTCCCGCGTCCCGTACGGCTCCAAGGAAGGCAACAGTCAATGACCGCGATTGAGTTCGAGGCGAAGATCCTCAACATCGAGCCGGAGAAGATCCGCGCGCTGCTGGTCGAGGCCGGGGCCGAGCACGTGGCCGACCGCTTCCAGCGCCGCTACGTCTACGACATCCCCGGGCGGCCCGGTGCATGGGTCCGGCTACGCGACACCGGCAGCGACATCACGCTGTGCGTCAAGGAGATCCACTCCGACGCGATCGACGGCGTGACCGAGACGGAGACGACCGTCGGCGACTTCAACGACACGAACATGCTCCTCGGCAAGCTCGGCTACCAGCCGAAGGCGTACCAGGAGAATCGCCGCTCCTCCTGGACGCTGGACGGCGCGGCCATCGAGATCGACGAGTGGCCGCTGATCCCCGCGTACCTGGAGATCGAGGGCGACAGCGCCGAACACGTCCACGCGACCGTGCTCGCGGTCGGGCTCCCCGTCGCCGAGCTGACGAGCGAGAACACGACCAAGGTCTACCGCCGGTACGGAATCGACATCGAAGCGATTCCCCGGCTCACCTTCGAGTAACGGGAGGCATTCCTTGCCAGTAACCCAACGCCCGGCGATCCGGGTCGTCCGGGACAGAACCATCCGCATCAAGGTGATCGACGACTGCGGGTTGGCCTGTACGTTCTGCCACAACGAGGGAACGCCGGTCACCGCCGACAATCGGGGGCGCACACTGCTGCCCTTCACGGCGGGACCGGGCAGGTCCGGGCGCGTTTCGATCTACAGCGAGTCCAACGGCGTCGGCTTCCTCGCTTCGAAGATGATCCCTGACATCCACTTCCGCCGTGCGGTGCGGACCGTCACGAGGGCGTTCAGCGCCGACGAGGTCCACCTCACCGGCGGAGAGCCCACCCTCCACACGGGGGTCTCCGCACTGGTCTCGGCGCTCACCGGAATGGGCCTCAGCGTCGGGATGACCAGCAACGGCGAGCGCGGTCGGCAGGTGATGGCGGACTGCTCGGCCTCCGGCCTCAACCGGGTCAACGTCTCCGTCTTCGGCACGACCGCCGAAGAACTCCAACGAGTTCAGTCCGAACGCTTCAAGTCTTCGGGGCTGGCCGAGAGCAAAATTCGTGCCGCCGAGCAGACCGTCCGGGCAGCCGTCTCCAACGGGGTGAAGGCCTCCGTGAACATCGTCGTTCCCGGCACGGCGCACGTGGACCGCGTCGTCAGCCTGGTCGAATCGTACGGCCAGTTCGCGGATGTCCGAATGCTCACCAGCATCCAGCACGGCGCCGAGTCGATCGCGGCGATCTCCGAAGTGCTCGACCGGGTCGGTGCGGAGCCCGTGCTCCGGACGTTCACCGCCGGCACCTCCGACGAACGCACTCTCTACCGAGCACTCGGCGGCCGGGCGGTCTACGTGAAACGCCTGCTACCGGTACGGCTCCCGGACACCTGCGCGTCGTGCCGCTTCAACAACGACTCGGACTGCCAGGAGGGCTACTACGGCGTCCGGCTCTATCTCACCGAGCAGGGCGAGTACATGGTCGGTGTCTGCATTCAGCGCATGGATCTCTGCGTCCCCGTGGCCGAGTTGTCGAAGAGCGGGATCGTGGAAGAAGTGCAGGCCTTCAAAGATGCCGAGGTCCGGCGGTTGACGAGCCGGTACGGCGCTGCCGCCTGAGCGACGACCCAGCGGCCGGACCGTGGCGGCAATCGCGCTCCGGGCCACGGCTTTTCGCGAACGCTTCGCACTCAGTGTGACTGTCGTGCTACGTTGCGCATCATCAACAGAACATAGTTGACCCCGGCGGTGCTACCAACACCCCGGGGTCCGGCACCAGGAGCAGACACTCCAGATGCAGATTCATCGTAGCGCCCACGCGCGCTCGTTCATCGTGCTTCCCAACGGCCTTCTCCAGGACCGTCGACTCAGCTACACCGCCCGTGGCCTCCTCGCCGACCTGCTCTCCCGCCCGAACGGGTGGCGCGAGGACGGGCGGCACATGGCCGACAGCAGTCCGCAGGGGCGCGGGGCCGTCCGGCGGGCGCTCAAGGAGCTGAAGGACGCCGGGTACTACCGCGTCGACACCGTCCGGCTGCCCGACGGGACCCTCCGTTCCGAGGCCCACGTCTTCGACACCCCGCAGCTCGCACCGGCTGTCCCCCGCCCGGCCACCGGTGAGCCGGACACCGGCCGCGCTGTCACCCCTTCCGTAAAGGACCCGGGAGAAGAACCCACCCTCCCGGACGAACGGACCCGAGCCGCCGTGGCCACGCTGTTCCGGGCGATCCGCCCCGAACCGCGGCTGCGCCTCGGCGAGGCCGAGGCGCAGACGTTGGCTCCCCTCGTCGCCCAGTGGCTGGAACGGGGCAGCAGCGAAGCCGAACTGGCCCTCGCACTGCTCCCCGGGCTGCCGCAGCCGGTGCGCTCCCCGGCAGCGATCCTGCGCGACCGCCTCCAACGCAAACTGCCACCCGTCCGGACGCCGAAGCCCTCCCCCACTGAGTGCGCCGAGTGCCACGACCCCGTACCCCGCCCCGGGATCTGCCGCCCCTGCGCGGGCCTCGGCGGCGCCAGAACCCCCGCGCTCGGCATCGGCGCCGCCGTCGCAGCCGGCGGCGCCGCACGGGCCCGGGCGGCGTTGCGCGGGGGCGGGCTGTTCGCCGCCGCGTGAACACGGTCCGTGTCCGCGGGTCGGCGCTGCGGTAACCGCGCGACACGGGCAGGCCCCGGGGAACTACGCTGTCCGCCGTGACAGAACGGCTGCCGCTCTTCCCGCTGAACACCGTGCTCTACCCGGGCCTCGTGCTGCCCCTGAACGTCTTCGAGGAGCGCTACCGCCGTCTCGTCGCCGACCTGCTGGAACAGTCCGAGGACGAGCCGCGCCGGTTCGGCGTGCTCGCCATCAAGGACGGCCGCGAGACCGCCCCGGTCCGGCCCGCCGAGGACGGCCCGGCCGGTCCGCTCGACGGCCTGGGCACCACCGGGGACCCGCTGGAGGCGCTGTACCACATCGGCTGCGTCGCCGACGTCTCCTCCGTCCAGGCCCAGCCCGACGGCCGCTACGAGCTGCTGGTCACCGGCACCACCCGGTTCCGGCTCCGCTCGGTGGACGTCACCGGCCCCTACCTGACCGGTGAGACCGAGCTGATCGAGGAACTCCCGGGCGAGGGCTCCGGCGCCCTCGCCGCCGAGGTCGAGCGGGCCTTCCGGGTCTACCAGAAGCGCCTGGCCGGCGCCCGCGAGGCCAGCACCCACGGCCGCCAGCAGCTCCCCGACGACGCCCAGGTGCTCTCCTACCTGGTCGCCGCCGCCTCGGTGTTCGAGACCCCGGTCAAGCAACAGCTGCTCGCCTGCCCGGACACCGCCCAGCGGCTGCGCGCCGAACTCGACCTGCTGCGCCGCGAGAGCGCCGTGCTCAGCTGGCTGCCCTCGCTGCCCGCGGTCGACCTCACCCGCCAGTCGTTCAGCCCCAACTGAGACCACTGACACCGCGACCACCACGAGGCACCCGCAGATGGCCAAGAAGCCGAAGAAGGGCGGCCAGGGCACCCCCGCCACCGTCGCCCTGGAGACCGCCGCCGTCCCCTTCACCATCCACGCCTACGAACACGACCCGGCCGCCGCCTCCTACGGCGGCGAGGCCGCCGAGGCGCTGGGCGTGGCCGCCGAACGCGTCTTCAAGACCCTGGTCGCCGACGTGGACGGCACCCTCACCGTCGGCGTGGTCCCGGTCGCCGGCCAGCTCGACCTCAAGGCCCTGGCCACGGCCGTCGGCGGCAAGCGCGCCGCGATGGCCGACCCGGCCGCCGCCGAGCGCAGCAGCGGCTACGTCCTCGGCGGCATCTCCCCGCTCGGCCAGCGCCGCCCACTGCGCACCGTGATCGACGCCAGTGCCCTCGCCCACCCCACGGTCTACGTCTCGGCGGGCCGCCGCGGCCTTGAGGTCGAGCTCTCCCCCACCGACCTCATCGCCCTCACCGAGGCCCGCACCGCCCCCATCGCCCGCTGAACCCGCTGAACCCGCGCGACACGAACCCCGCGCCCCGGAAGGGACGCGGGGTTCTCCGCACCGCTCACGACCTCAGCCCGGCCGCCGGTCCTCCGCACTCGGCACCACCGGAGGCACCCCGGGAGGCACCACCGGAGGAACCCCGGGAGGCACCTCCCCCGCAGCCTCCGGAGCCTGCCCCGCCGGGTCCCCGTACGTCCCCGCCGGCACCCCCCAGTACGGCGGCGGGTCCTCCTCCCGCTTCCCGAACGCCGCCGACAGCGCCAGCAGCACCACCATCGCCGCCATCGGCCACACCAGCAGCGCCCCCAGCGCCCCCAGGTCGATGCTCGCGTCGAAGTGCCCGCCGTTGCCGACCCGCCGGGCCTCGCCGATCAGGTCGTCGCCGGGCCCCAGCCAGCGGCCGATCCGCCAGGCCCCGATCGAGCCGAGCAGTCCGCCGATCGCCAGCCCGAGCGCGACCGCGATCCCGCCGCCGCGCTTGCGGGTCACCAGGAAGGCTCCGAGCGCGGTGAGGATGCCCGCGCCCAGCCCGATCAGCACGAACACCGCGTCCGCGCCGGCCCGCTGCTCGCCCTCGGGGTCCACGTAGAGGATCCGGTCACCGTCCACGACCAGCGGCACCTTGGGCGCCAGCCAGGCCCACAGCCCGGCCATCACCAGTCCGACCAGCAGGCACGCGAGCACCACCCCGGAGCCGATCCGCAGCTCGGCCGGCAGCCGGTGCGCCACGACGGGCGGTGCCTCCGGCAGCCCGGCGGGCGGCTCGCCGTCGAGGACGGGCGGCGGTGCGAACGGGTCGGGTGCGGCTCCCGGCTCGACCGGCCCGTCGGCGCGGGCGGGATCCGGAGGTGTGTTCGGTACGGTCACGGGGCCATCGTTTCACGACAGCCGTCCGGACAGCCCCACCACCCGAGCCCAACCCGAGCCCACCACCCGAGCCCACCACCCGAGCCGAGCTCCCCAGGACAGCGCCTACCGCGAGACCGCCCGGCGGTACGCCCAGGTGGCCAGGGCCAGCGACACCACGCCCACCCCCGCGCACACCCCGAGGTCGACCAGCACCATCCCCCAGTCCGGGTCGGGTGCGAAGGTCCGGGAGAACGCCTCCACCCCGTACGTCGAGGGCAGCAGGTCGCGCACCCACAGCACCGGCTGCGGCAGGTGGTCCACCGGCAGCACGCCGAGCAGCAGCGCCGCCGACATGCCGAGCTGCCCGAGCATGGTCGCGATCTCCTGCCGCGGCGCCAGCAGCCCGCAGGCCGCGCCGAGCCCGGAGAGGGCGGCCCCGGCGAGCGGTACGACGGCGAGGAGCACCCACAGCTGGCCGAGCGGCAGCCCGAACATCACCGCGCCGATCGCCGCCGTGACGAGCGTCCCGGGCAGCGTGAACGAGGCGTACGCGGCGGCCGCGCCGAGCACCACGGAGGCGGCCGGCACCGGCAGCGTCGCGTAGTGGTCGAGGCCGCCGGTGGCCCGCAGCCGACCGAAGTACTGGGCCAGCAGGTTCAGCGCGACGAACGCCACCACCAGCACGCTGGACCCGGCGACCACCGCACGCGCCGCCGAGCTCTGGCCGGCGTCCACCACGCCCCGCATCATCACCAGGATGCCGATGGACTGGAAGGTGGCCACGAACAGCAGCGGGAGCCGGGCCACCTTCGCCCGGGTGAGCTGCGCCCGGTAGACCGCGGCGAGCGCGGGCAGCAGCCGGGCGGCGGGGGCGAGCGGGGCCGCGTCCCCCGTGGACCGGCGGGTCTGCGGGGGCGCAGAGAGCAGCGTCACTTGGCCAGTCCTCCATGGCGGCCGCCCAGCTTGAGGTAGGCGTCCTCAAGGCTCGGGGTGGCGAGGGTGAAGTCGTCGAGGGCGGCGAAGGCCGGGCCGGTGGTGACGGCGGCGACCAGCTCGCGGGCCTGCTCGGGGGTGGTGCGGACGGTCCAGCGGCGTCCGGTGCGCTCGGCCCGTTCGGCCAGGGCGGCGACGGCGGGCACCCCGATCGGCGCCTCGTCCCGCCAGACCAGGTCGAGCCGGACGTCGCCGTCCACCAGCGTCTTGAGCCCGCCGGGCGTGTCACAGGCGATCACCCGGCCCTCGTCGACCACGGCGACCCGGTCCAGCACGGTCTCCGCCTCGATCACGTTGTGGGTGACCAGCAGCACCGTCGTCCCGTGCTCGGCCCGCCGCCGGTCGACGGCCGACCAGACGGCCCGCCGGGCGATCGGGTCCATGCCGGTGGTGGGCTCGTCCAGGACGAGCAGCGGCCGTTCCCCCACCAGGGTGGCGGCGAAGCAGGCGAGCCGCCGCTGTCCGCCGGAGAGCTTGGCGAGCGGCCGGCCGGCGAGCGGCTCCAGCCCGAGTTCGGTGATGACGTCCGCGGCCGCGGCACGGGCTCCCGGCCGGGAGAGCCCGCGCAGCCGCCCGGTGGTCTCGGCGGCCAGCGCGACGGTCAGTTCGTCCAGGGCGGTGGACTCCTGCCCCAGGTAGCCGAGCAGCCGGGCGGCCCGTTCGGGGTGCCGGACGATGTCGTGCCCGAGCAGTTCGACCGTCCCGGAGTCCGGCCGCAGCAGCCCGGTGAGCTGGCGGACCAGGGTGGACTTCCCGGCCCCGTTGGGTCCGAGCAGCCCGAAGATCTCGCCCTGTCGGACGGTCAGACTGATGCCGTCGTTGGCCCGGATCTCGGTGGCCGCGGCGCCGCGGCCGCTGCGATAGGTCCTGACCAGGTCGCGTACGGCGACGCACGGCGGGGTGTCCTGGGGTGCTCGCCCGCCCGTCTCTTCCACGACCGGAGACTCTACGCGCTCACACGGGCGAACCGGACAACGGGTCCCGGTCGCCGCGGCCTGCCGGGAGCCCTCGGCCGTCCATCAGCACCGACCCGCCGGGAGTCCTCGGTCGTCCATCAGCACCGACCCACCGGGAGCCGTCGGCCGTCCACCACCATCGACCCGCCGGAAGCCGTCAGTCGTCCACCACCATCGACCCGCCCGGCACCCGGACCGCCAGTTCCTTCCAGAACCCCGCCCGGATGGCGTAGCGGTCGTGCTCGTCGATCTGGTCGTCCTTGTGCGCGAGCAGCCCGAAGCGGGCCGCGTAGCGCAGCAGCTCGCCGTCGACCCGGTGCGGGATGCGCGGGTAGTCGGGCCAGAGCAGGGTGAGCCGTTCGAGGTCGCCGAGCCGGTCGCTCCAGCGCCGGGCGAAGACCTGTCCGACCTCGTGGGCGTCGCCGCCGATGGTGGTGATGTCCTCCTCGCGGTCGGCCCAGCGCTGCTCGGCGGTGGTCAGCTGGGCCAGGGTGGGCAGGCCGTCCCCGGCGGTGACGGAGGGCTCGGGCGCGGGCCGGTCGACCCAGCCCCGGTCGGAGGACCAGCGCAGCACCGGCCCGCCCGTCGACTGCCCGTTCGCCCCGTTCCCACCGGCCCCGTTGCCACCGGCCCCGTTCCCACCGACCGCGTGCCCGTTGGCGGCGTGCCCGTTGGCCACCGAGGTGATCGGGTTGACCGGGGTGACCGCCGAGACCCGCCCGGCGAGGTCCTTCGGGGTGGGCACCACCCGCAGCGCCGCGGCCGGCTGCGGCCGCCCGTTCGCGGCGGGTTCGGCGGCGGCCGTCGCGGCGACGGGCCGGACCACCGGGGGCACCACGCTGGGCAGCGAGGCGGGCGGGGCGGCGAGGATCTTGGCGATCTCCTGCCGGGCGCCGCCCGTACCGGGGGCCGGGAAGACGGTGGAGTGGTCGCGCAGCGAGAAGGACCCCTCGATCCACTCCCGGTCCAGCACCCGCCGTTCGTCGGCCTCGCCCACCAGGTCCTCGGACTGGTTGAAGTCCCCGTCGGCGGCCTGCAGCGCCCACAGGTGGACGGCGACGCCGTGTTCCTTGGCGGTCATCATGCCGGGCAGCAGGTCCCCGTCGCCGGTGATCAGCACGACGTCGGCGCAGGCGCCGTTGCGGGCGAGTTCGGAGAGTTCGGCGTGCATCGCGGCGTCGACGCCCTTCTGTACCCAGCGCCCCTCGGCCCTGGTGAGGGCGCCGAGCCGGACGGTGACCCGGGGCAGCACGCGCAGCCGTCGGTGCTCGGGCATCGGGCGGCGGTCGGGGGCCGCGTCGAACCAGTAGATCCGCAGCAGGGGCAGCCCGGTCTCGGCCTCGGCGCGTTCCCGCAGGGCGCTGATCAGCGCGGTGTGGTCGACGCTGACCTTGGAGCGGGAGGGGTCCCCGGCGAGCAGGCTGGCGGCGGCGCCCAGCAGGTATCCGGCGTCCACCAGGACGACACAGCGGTCCATCTGCGCACCTCTTTCCGCTCGCCCTCGAAGGTCGGTGTGGGTGGGCGGTCGCCCGTCGGCCGAACGTGCGGGGTGAGGGGCCCCCGTGACCGCCCGATCGTTGGGTCACCTTTTCCCCCTGGTTCGCGGCCCGAACCTCGGCGGATGTCCCGGTCCCGCAACGGCCGCCCCAATGAGTCGCAAAGAAACACGAAGGCGGGCCCCGTTCAACGACGGGGCCCGCCAAACGTCACGTGACGCTACGCCGGGGTGACGGCCGGCGCTCCGACCTGCGGTGTCAGCCCTTGAGCTCGGCGGCGACCAGCTCGGCCAGCTGGACGGCGTTGAGCGCGGCGCCCTTGCGCAGGTTGTCGTTGGAGACGAACAGCGACAGGCCGTTCTCCACGGTCTCGTCGGCCCGGATGCGGCCCACGTAGCTGGGGTCCCGACCGGCGGCCTGGAGCGGGGTGGGGATCTCGGACAGCTCGACGCCGGGGGCGCCGGTGAGCAGCTCGACGGCCCGCTCGGGGCTGATCGGGCGCTCGAAGCGGGCGTTGATCTGGAGCGAGTGGCCGGAGAAGACCGGGACGCGCACGCAGGTGCCGGACACCTTGAGCTCGGGGATGCCGAGGATCTTGCGGCTCTCGTGGCGGAGCTTCTGCTCCTCGTCGGTCTCGTTGGAGCCGTCCTCGACGATGGAGCCGGCCAGCGGCACCACGTTGAAGGCGATCGGGCGCCGGTAGACCTTGGGCTCGGGGAACTCCACGGCGCCGCCGTCGTGGGCCAGCCCGGCGGCGCCGTCGACGACCTTGGCGGCCTGGTCGGCCAGCTCGGCCACGCCGGCCACGCCGCTGCCGGAGACGGCCTGGTAGGTGGAGACGACCAGGGCGGCGAGCCCCGCCTCGCCGTGCAGCGGGCGCAGCACGGGCATGGCCGCCATGGTGGTGCAGTTGGGGTTGGCGATGATGCCCTTGGGGCGGTCGGCGATGGCCTCCGGGTTGACCTCGGAGACGACCAGCGGGACCTCGGGGTCACGGCGCCAGGCGGAGGAGTTGTCGATGACGACGGCGCCGGCCGCGGCGACCTTGGGGGCCAGGGCCTTGGAGGTGGAGCCGCCGGCCGAGAAGATCACGATGTCCAGGCCGGTGTAGTCGGCCGTGGCCGCGTCCTCGACGGTGACCTCGGTGCCCTGCCAGGGCAGCGTGCGCCCGGCCGAACGGGCCGAGGCGAACAGCCGCAGCTGCTCCACCGGGAAGTTGCGCTCCGCCAGGATCTCGCGGACCACGCCGCCGACCTGGCCGGTGGCGCCGACGATACCGATCTTCATCCGACTACTCCTCTGAATGGTGCTGTCTACAGCCGCACTCTGCCCATCATGCCTTGTCACAGGCATCGAACGGCCTTCCATTCCACGGGCTGAGAGGGGGGCCAACGGTGTGAGAGTACTTACTGGTCCAGACCACTCGCGAAGGCCAGAGCCGCCGCGACCTCAGCCTCCCCGGCCGGAAGCAGCGGCAACCGTACATCCGGGGTCGGAATCCGGCCCTGGGCGTGCAGCACGCCCTTGGTCACCGTCGGGTTCGGTGCGGTGAACGCGGACAGCGCCAGGCCCGTCAGCCGGTGCCCGAGCGCCCGGGCCCGCTCGACGTCCCCGGCCCGCCAGGCCTCGCACAGCTCGACGAAGCGGCCGGTCGCCAGGTGCGCGGAGGCCAGGATGCCGCCGGCCGCGCCGATCGCCAGCATCGGCGCCAGGAAGGCGTCCTCCCCGGTCAGCACCGCGAAGTCCGCGGGGGCGGCGGCGAGGAGCTCGACGCCCGACTGGTCCAGCCCGCCGGTCGCGTACTTGACGCCCACCACGCCGTCGATCGCGGCGAGTTCGAGCAGCGCGGCGGTGGAGAGCTGCTGCCCGGTCCGGTACGGGATGTGGTAGACGATCAACGGCAGCGGGCTGGCCGCGGCCAGCGCCCGGAAGTGCGCGATCGTCCCGGCCTCGCCGGCGCGGACGAAGGCGGGCGTGGTGACCAGCGCCGCCGCCTGC
This sequence comes from Kitasatospora sp. NPDC096077, assembly GCF_040303245.1. Lineage (NCBI taxonomy): Bacteria > Bacillati > Actinomycetota > Actinomycetes > Kitasatosporales > Streptomycetaceae > Kitasatospora > Kitasatospora sp. NPDC096077. The sequence continues at coordinate 13,767 of NZ_JBEOSV010000035.1, forward strand.
GGCACCCGCGCGCCGAGCGCGGCCAGCGCCTCGCCGACGGCCCGGGTGTCCCCGCCGGAGGCGCCGACGATCAGCTGCGCGCCGCGCTCGGCGCAGACGGCCGCGGCGACGTCCACCACCGCATCCCGCTCCTCGGCGGTCAGCGCGGCGGGCTCGCCGGTGGTGCCGAGCGCCACCAGGCCGGCCGCCCCGTCGTCCAGGACCTCCAGCGAGAGCTTCTCCAGCGCGCCGAGCGCGACCGAACCGTCGGCGTCGAACGGGGTGATCAGCGGGACGTAGATGCCCTTGAGTTCCATGTTCCCGGGAGCCGTGTTGCGGGGGTCCGTGTTCCTGGGGGCCGTGTTGCCGGGGGCCATGTCGTCGGGGGCCGTGTTCCTGAGTGCCATACCGATGATCCTGCGGCCCGTGATCACCCAGGTCCAGTTCACATTTCCGACGCTTCTCGTAAGCTGAGCCGATGCTCGACGTCCGACGCCTGCGCCTGCTGCGCGAACTCGCCCACCTCGGCACCATCGCGGCCGTCGCCGAGGCACTGTCCTTCAGCCCGTCCGCGGTGTCCCAGCAGCTGTCCGTCCTGGAGAAGGAGGCCGGCGTCCCGCTGCTGGAGCGCACCGGGCGGCGGGTCACCCTCACCCCGGCCGGCCGCAACCTGGTCCGCCACGCCGAGTCCGTGCTCGCCCAGCTGGAGCAGGCCGGCGCCGAACTCGCCCACGCCAAGCAGGGGTTGGCCGGGCCGCTGCGGATCGGCACCTACCCCTCGGCGGCCCGCGCGATCATCCCCGCGGTGCTCGCCGGCCTGGCCGCCTGGCACCCCGGACTGGAGCCGATGGTCACCGAGGTGGACCCGGCCGCCGTCGGCGCGGCGCTGCGCGCGGGCGAGCTGGACGTGGCGCTGGTGCACGAGTACGACCTCGTCCCGGCCGACCCGGAACCGGGCCTCGCGGCCACCCGTCCGGTCTTCACCGAGCCGATGTACCTGGCCGCCCGCACCCCGGGCACGGTCGCCGAGCAGCGCGCCGCGCCCTGGATCATGTCCCCGCCCGGCACCCTCTGCCACACCATGGCCGTCCGCGCCTGCGAGGCGGCGGGCTACGCCCCCCGGATCCGGCACCAGATCGACGACTTCACCACGGTGCTCGCACTGGTCGCCGCGGGCCAGGGGGTGGCCCTGGTCCCCCACCTGGGCACCGCCGGGTCCCCGCCCGGCGTGGTCCTCACCCGGCTGCCGATGTACCGCCGCACCCGCGCCGCCTTCCGGGCCGGCGCGGGCTCCCACCCGGCCATCTCGGCCTTCGTCTCGGCCCTGCACACCGCCGTCCCCCCGGGCCTGGGCAGCGGCAGCTGACCGACCGACCGGCCAGCCGACCGCCCGCCCGGCTAACCGGCCAGACAGCTCGGCCCGAGCAGCTGCTTGAGGTCCCCGAACAGCGCCGGATCCGACTTCACCCGGTGCCGGTCCAACCGCAGCACCGTCGTCCTGGTCCGCCCCTCCAGCCGTACCCGCACCTCGGTGGTCCCCTTGTGGTGGGTGAGCACCTCACCGAGCCGGGCGATCAGCGGCGGCGTGACCTTCCCGCTCGGGATGTTGATGGTGATCGGCGCCTCGGCGTGGGCGTTGGAGAGGTCCGGGATGGACAGCTCCATGCCCATCAGCCGCGGCACGTCCTCCCGCTTGTCCAGCTTGCCGCGCACGAACACCACGGCGTCCTCGACCAGTTGGGAGGAGACCAGCTGGTAGCTGGCCGGGAAGAACATGCAGTCGATCGACCCCGCCAGGTCCTCCACGGTCGCGATCGCCCAGGCGTTGCCCTGCTTGGTCATCTTCCGCTGGAGGCCCGAGATGATGCCGCCGATGGTGACGATCGTCCCGTCCGGCCGCTCCGCGAGGTCCGCCACCGCGCAGTCCGCCTTGTCGGCGAGCACGTGCTCGATGCCGTGCAGCGGGTGCGAGGAGACGTACAGGCCGAGCATCTCCCGTTCCTGGGTGAGCAGGAAGGACTTCTCCCACTCCTCCTCGGAGAACACCACGTCCAGCCCGAAGCTCGGCTCGTCCGAGGTGGTGTCGCCGCCGAAGAGGTCGAACTGCCCCTCGGCCTCCTTGCGCTTCACCCCGACGACGTTGTCGATCATCGGCTCGAACTGGGCGCTGAGGCCCTTGCGGGTGTGCCCGAGCGAGTCGAACGACCCGGCCTTGATCAGCGATTCGACGGTCCGCTTGTTGCAGACCACCGACTCCACCTTCTCCAGGAAGTCCGGGAAGGAGGTGAACTTCCCCTTCGCCTTCCGGGTGCGGATCATCGACTCGACCACCGGCCCGCCGACGTTGCGGATGGCGGTCAGGCCGAACCGGACGGTCTCGCTGCCGTGCGGCGTGAAGTCCGAGTCCGACTCGTTGACGTCCGGCGGCAGCACCTGGATGCCCATCTTGCGGCACTCGTTGAGGTAGACGGCGGACTTGTCCTTGTCGTCCTTCACCGAGGTCAGCAGCCCGGACATGTACTCGGCCGGGTAGTTGGCCTTGAGGTACGCCGTCCAGTACGAGACCAGCCCGTACCCGGCGGTGTGCGCCTTGTTGAACGCGTAGCCGGAGAACGGCACCAGGACGTCCCACACCGCCTGGATGGCCGCGTCGGAGTAGCCGCGGTCGCGGCAGCCCTTCTGGAAGGGGACGAACTCCGCCTCCAGGATCTCCTTCTTCTTCTTGCCCATCGCGCGGCGCAGCAGGTCGGCCTGACCGAGCGAGTAGCCGGCCAGGATCTGCGCGGCCTTCTGCACCTGCTCCTGGTAGACGATCAGGCCGTAGGTGGGCCGCAGCACCTCCTCCAGGGGCTGCTCCAGCTCCGGGTGGATCGGGGTGATCTCCTGCTGGCCGTTCTTGCGCAGCGCGTAGTTGGTGTGGGAGTTGACGCCCATCGGGCCCGGTCGGTACAGCGCCAGGACGGCGGAGATGTCCTCGAAGTTGTCGGGCTTCATCAGGCGCAGCAGCGAGCGCATCGGCCCGCCGTCGAGCTGGAAGACGCCGAGCGTGTCACCGCGCGCCAGCAGCTCGTAGGTGGGCTTGTCGTCGAGCGGCAGCTTGAGCAGCTCGATCTTCTCGCCCTTGTTCTTCTCGATCGCCTTGACGGCGTCGTCCATGATCGTCAGGTTGCGCAGGCCGAGGAAGTCCATCTTGAGGAGGCCGAGGCCTTCACAAGTCGGGTAGTCGAACTGCGTGATGGTGACGCCGTCGGTGTGCCGGGTCCAGACCGGGATGTGGTCGGTCAGCGGCTCCGCGGACATGATGACGCCGGCCGCGTGCACGCCGGGCTGACGGATCAGGCCCTCGATGCCGCGTGCGGTGTCGATGACCTTCCGCACGTCCGGGTCGTTCTCGTACAGCCCGCGGATCTCGCCGGCCTCGCCGTAGCGCGGGTGGCTGCTGTCGGTGATGCCGGACAGCGGGATGCCCTTGCCCATCACGTCCGGCGGCATCGCCTTGGTGATCCGGTCGCCCATCGCGTACGGGTAGCCGAGGACGCGCGAGGAGTCCTTGATGGCGGCCTTCGCCTTGATGGTGCCGTACGTGACGATCATGGCGACCTTGTCGGATCCCCACTTCTCGGTCACGTACCGGATCACGTCACCGCGCCGGCGCTCGTCGAAGTCGATGTCGACATCGGGCATCGAGATGCGCTCGGGGTTGAGGAAGCGCTCGAAGATCAGGCCGTGCGGGATGGGGTCGAGGTCGGTGATGCCCATCGCGTACGCGACCAGCGAGCCGGCCGCCGAACCACGGCCCGGGCCCACCGCGATGCCCTGGCTCTTGGCCCACATGATGAAGTCGGCGACCACGAGGAAGTACGCCGGGAACCCCATCTGGATGATGGTGTCCATCTCGTACTCGGCGAGCTTCTTGTGCTCCTCGTCGTACCCGCCCGGGAAGCGCCAGTCCATCCCCTCCCAGACCTTGGACTTGAAGAAGTCCGCCTCGGACTCGAAGCCCTCCGGGATCGGGAAGCGCGGCATCAGGTTCTTGAACTTGAACATGCCCTCGGTGTCGACCCGGGAGGCGACCAGCAGCTGGCTGTTGCGGCAGCCCTCCTGCCAGGCGTCCGACGAGTCCAGGGCGTACATCTCGGCGGCGGACTTGATGTAGTAGCCGGTGCCGTCGAAGCGGAAGCGGTCCGGGTCCGAGAGGTTCTTGCCGGTCTGCACGCAGAGCAGCAGGTCGTGGGCGCCGGCGTCGGCCTCGGTGGTGTAGTGCGAGTCGTTGGTGACCACCGGCGGGATGTTCAGCTTCCGGCTGATCTCCAGCAGCCCGTCGCGGACCCGCTTCTCGATGTCGAGGCCGTGGTCCATCAGCTCCAGGAAGTAGTTCTCCTTGCCGAAGATCTCCTGGTAGTCGGCGGCGGACTTCAGCGCCTCGTCGAACTGGCCCAGCCGCAGCCGGGTCTGCACCTCGCCGGACGGGCAGCCGGTGGTGGCCATCAGGCCGCCGGACAGGTCGGAGATCAGCTCCTTGTCCATCCGGGGCCACTTCACCAGCCAGCCCTCGGAGTACGAGCGCGAGGTCAGCTTGAAGAGATTGTGCAGGCCCTCCTTGTTCCGGGCCCAGATGGTCTTGTGGGTGTACGCGCCGGACGCCGAGACGTCGTCCCGCTTCTGGTGCGGCTGGCCCCACAGGATGCGCTTGGTGTTGGAGCGGGACTCGGGGGCGACGTACGCCTCGATGCCGATCACCGGGGTGATCCCGGCGTCGGTCGCCTGCCGGTGGAACTCGGCGGCGCCGTACATGTTCCCGTGGTCGGTCATCGCGACGTGGGTCTGCCCCAGCCGCTCGACCTCCTTGAACATCTGCTTCAGCCGGGCGGCACCGTCCAGCATCGAGTACTCGGTGTGGACGTGCAGATGCGCGAACGGCTGGTCGCTCAAGGCGGGGCCTCCGGAGGCTCTGGTGCTGACGGGCGGGCCGGCGAACGCGCGGATCACCGGGCAGAAGGCCGGGAAACGAAGGTGGCCCGGAACACCTCTCGGGGTCCGGACCATCACTCACGCGCTCACGCGTCCACTCTAGCCCTCTTCGAACGCCGCCCCCACGCGCTCGAACCCCTCCCAGCCCAGCCCGGCGAGTCGCTCCTCGGCGGCGTTCTTGACCCTCGGCAGCTCGATCGGATCGTCCAGCAGGTACGCCAGCCGGGCCCGCACCCGCGGCGTGTCCGGGGCGTGCTCCGCGCCCAGCAGCCGGGCGTCCGCCTCGCAGTCCCAGAGCGACTCGGTGAAGGCCTCCGCCGTGCCCGCCGACCCCAGCGCCGACAGCGCCGCCAGGTACCCGGCCCGCTCGGACGAGTGCGGGGTGTACAGCCAGAACCGGCGCAGCAGCGAGACCGCCCCGACCGCCCCCGGACCGTACCGGGCCAGCGCGCGGGCCCCGACCACCGGCCCGCACCACCGGCCGTCCACCCAGTCCCGCTCCAACCCGGCGAGCAGGCCCGGGACGTCCCCGGCCTGCTCCTCACCCGGGTCGCACACCGACTCCGCCACCGGCCCGTGGGCAACCGGCCCTTCCGGCCCCTCGGGCATCCGCTCCCGGGCGACCTCCTCCAGGTCCTCCCACCACTCCCCCGGCCAGGCCTCGACCAGCGAGACCAGCACCTCTTCCCAGTGCTCGCCCTCCCGGACGTACTCCCGCAGCGCCTCCCGGGCCTCGACCGAACCGCCGAGCGCCAGCAGCTCCAGCACCCGGGCCGCCCGGCCAGCGGCCTCCCGGCCCACGGCCAGCAGCTCGACCAGCGGCCCGAGCGGCAGCTCCAGGTCCCGGACCAGCCGGGCCAGGTACAGGTCCCGCGCGTCGGCCTCCCGGTCCCAGCGCCACTCCCACCGGACGCACCCGTACACCAGCTCGGCCGCCGCGGCGGGGTCCTCCGCCGCCATCAGCGCCCCCAGCCCCCGCCCGCGCTGCAACAGCCCCGGCAGCGTCCCCGCCGGCGCGTACTCGTATCTCCGCTCTGCCACGGCCCCATCGTGCCGCACCGCACCGGGCCCGGGTCGCCGGCCCCGGCCCGCCCCTGACGCCTCAGCGCACGTCCGCCCGAACGTCCACCGGAACGTCCGCCGCAACGGCCTCCGCCACCCGGCCGATCTCCGCCGCCACCGCCGCGGGCTCGGCCGCGACCGTCACCCGGGCGACGCCGTCCAGCGCCGGGTGCCCGCCGACCCGCACCGACCACTCCGCGTTCCGCAGCAGGTCGAGGTCGTTGACGTCGTTGCCGAAGGCGACGTACTCCTCGATCCCCAGCGAGCGCAGCGCCTCCCACTTGTTGGTCGCCCCCGGCGCGAAGTCGACGATCGCCTCGTCCAGGTGGTGGTTGACGGTCAGCCCGAGCCCCCGGCCGACCTCGGCCAACCCCGCCGGATCCGCACCCCCGACGACCAGGAACTTGACCACCTCGGGCAGCTCCGCCAGCGCCACCCGGCGCGCCAGGCCGCCCTGGTCCACCCGGCCGCGGATCGGGTGGTCCGCCGGCCCGGTGTACGCGTAGTCCCAGGGCCCGTCCGCGAGGTAGCTCGCACCGTGCCGCCCGACCGCCTCCATCAGCGCCCCGAACCCGGCGGCTCCGAACGCGGCCCGGGCCCGCACCCGCCCGTCCACCGACACCAGGCTGCCGTTCCCGCCGATCAGCACCGCCCCGGGGAACGCCCCGTCCAGCACCGGCAGCAGGTCGCGCACCGGCCGGGCGGACGCGAAGACCAGCCGGAACCCGGCCCGCTCGCACTCCCCGATCGCTGCCAGGACGCGTCCGTCGATCGTCCGCCCGTCGAAGCAGAGCGTGCCGTCTATGTCGAAGACCACTGTGCGAGCGCGAAGTTCAGCCATTCCCGGATGATATCCATCCGACCGATCGCATCCGCACTGCCGTACGCCCCGGGGCCCGTCACCGACTTCCGTCAGGCGTCCAGGTCCGCGAGGAAGTCCAGCGCCGCCGCCCAGGCCTGCTCGGCGGCGTCCGCGTCGTAGTCGTCCAGCTCCGGGTCGGTGAACAGGTGCCCGGCGCCCTGGTAGCGGTGCACCTCGACCTCCGCGCCCGCCCGCCGCATCCGCAGGTACCAGGCGTTCAGCCAGTCCTCCGGCTCGTACGGGTCCGGGTCGGCCATGTGCAGCTGCACCGGGATCGAGGTGGCCGCGTCCTCGCGCAGGTCGGAGGTGCCGTGCAGGAGCAGCAGCCCGCGCGCCTTCTCGTCCGCCAGCGCCAGGTTCTGGGCGATCGCGCCGCCGAGCGCGAACCCGGCGTACACCAGTCCGCCCTCGGAGAGCGGAGCGGAGACGGTCACCGCACGGCGCAGCAGCTCGTCGGCGCCGCCGATCTCCTCCTGGTAGGCCTGCGCGGACTCGGTGTCGTCGAAGGTGCGCCCCTCGAACAGGTCCGGCGTGTGCACGGTGTGCCCGGCGGCGCGCAGCCGGTCGGCGGCCGCCTGGACGGCCGGGCGCGGGCCGTGGGCGGAGTGGAAGAGGACGATCTGGGCCACGGTACGGGTCCTTCGAGGAACGAGATCAGGGATACCCACCCATGATCCCGCACCCCGCCCCGAATCCCCTCGTCGGGCCCGGCCCCGGGGCCGGGCCGCACCGAGCCACACCGAGCCGCACGGAACCGCCCCGGGCCGCTCATGCGTTCGCAAGATTCCTTCCTTTAGGTATGTTTCCCGACCCGGCCGACACCCGCCCGGACAAGCCCGTCTCCCTTCCGGACAAAAGCTTTGCAACAACATTCCAACTCGCTGGTATGCATGATCTGTCACCGACAACGGAGGGCAGGAGCATGGCACAGCAGGAACGGGCGCGCCGCACACGGGAGAAGGTGCTGACCGCCGCGGCCGAGATCTTCGCCGACCAGGGCTACGAGAGCACCACGCTGAACACGGTCGCCGACCGCATCGGCATGACCAAGGGCGCGCTCTACGGCCACTTCCCCTCGAAGGGCTCGCTGGCCCGGGCCCTGATCGACGAGTCCCGGACCACCTGGACATGCCTGCGCGCCCAGTACGACACCCCGGGAGCCGACGCCGCCGAGGTGCTCGAAGACGTGGTGGTGGGCTTCGCCGACCGGCTGCGGTCGGACGTACGGCTGCGGGCCGCGCTCCGACTCGCCGCCGACCGTCCCGCCCTGGCGGAGCCCACCACCGACGTCCTCACCGAGATGCACACCGCGCTGACCGACCTGGTCCGCCGGGCCCAGCGCCACAACGGCTTCCCCGACCACAGCCCGTCCCTGGTCGCCGAACTGCTGCTGATCGTGGTCCGCGGACTGCTGAACACCCGCCCCACCTGCGACAACAACGCCCACACCGCCGGCGGCGAGCCCCTGTGGCGGCTGCTCTTCACCGCCCTGTCCGGGACCCCCGCGCTCCCGACCCTCCCCTGACCGGCTCCGGCCCCCATTCCCGCCCGGCCCAACCCGGCGCCGCCGCCTCCGACTTCGCTACGACACCACGTCCTTGCGCGCGAACCCCCGGAAGGCCAGCGCCAACAGCACCACCGCGTACGACAGCGACAACGAGACCCCCTGAACCATGCCGCCCCACTCCAACTGCGGCTGCAGGGCGTCCGCCCAGGCGTACTGCCAGTGCGCCGGCAGCCACTCCCGCAGACTCCCCAGCGCCGTGACGGCGTCCAGCACCCCGGTGATGATCGACAGGAACACCGCACCGCCGACCGCCCCCAGCGGCGCGTCCGTCGCCGTCGACAGCCAGAACGCCAGTGCGGCGATGACGAGTTCACTCAGGAACACGAACGCCACCGCGATCGCGATCCGGGGCAGCGCCTCCCCGGCCGGCAGGCTGGCCCCGGCGGGCAGCTTCAAGTCCCCCCAGCCGTACGCCACGGTCCCCACGACCAGCCCGATCGCGGGCAGCATGACCACCGCCACCGCCGAGAAGGCCAGCCCGACCAGGAACTTGCGGGCCAGCAGCCGCGCCCGCGGCACCGGCGCGGCCAGCAGGTAGCGCAGCGAGGACCAACTGGCCTCCGAGGCCACGGTGTCCCCGCAGAACAGCGCCACCGGGATCACCAGCATGAAGCCAGTGCCCACGAACAGCATGGTGACGGCGAAGTTGGCCCCCGAGGCGGTGGCCAGATCGATGAAGGTGGTCCGGTCCGGACGCCCCGGGGTGCCGCCGATCTGGAACGCCGCCAGGATGACGAACGGCATCGCCGCCAGCACCCCGCCGATCACCATCGTGCGCCGCCGCCGCAGCTGCCGGATCGCCTCCACCCGCAGCGGCAGCGTCCGACTCGCCCGGTACCCCTCGGCGTGGTCCACCGGACCACCGCCCGCCGGACCACCGCCCGCCGAAGCACCGTTCACCGAGCCACCGTTCACCGAGCCACCGCCCGCCGGCGGGATCCGATCCGTAGTACCGGCGCTCATGCCGCACCTCCGATCAACGACAGGAACGCGTCCTCCAGGCGCTGCTGCGGCCCGGCGCTCTCCACCGGCACCCCCAGCCGCACCAGCTCCGCCAGCAGCTCGCTCGCCGCGAGCCCGTCCAGCCAGACCAGCAGCCCGCCCTCGACGGCCTCCGCCGAGCCGACCCCGCCCAGCGCGGCGACCTTCTCGACCACCGACTCCGGGTCGCAGGGCTCCGCCAGGCCGACCATCAGCAGCTCACCCGCGCCGACGATCTCGCCGACCGGCCCGGCCGTCACCAGCCGCCCGCGGTCCATCACCACGAGGTGGGTACAGCTCTGCTCGACCTCGGCCAGCAGGTGGCTGGACACGATGACGGTCCGGCCGGCGGCCGCGTACCGGATCATCACCTCGCGCATCTCGCGGATCTGCGGCGGGTCCAGCCCGTTGGTCGGCTCGTCCAGGATCAGCAGGTCCGGCATCCCGAGCATCGCCTGCGCGATCGCCAGCCGCTGCCGCATGCCCTGCGAGTACGTCCGCACCGCCCGGTCGAGCGCCTCGCCGAGCCCGGCGATGGCGAGCGCCTCGTCGAAGTGCGCGTCGGCCTCCGGCCGTCCGGTGGCCTGCCAGTACAGCCGCAGGTTGGCCCGGCCGGTGAGGTGCGGCAGGAAGCCCGCGCCCTCGACGAAGGCCCCGACCCGCGAGAGCACCGGCGCCCCGGGGCGGATCAGCTGCCCGAACACCCGGATCTCCCCGGCGTCCGGCCGGATCAGACCCATCAGCATCCGCAGCGTGGTGGTCTTGCCGGCGCCGTTCGGCCCGAGCAGTCCGAGCACCTGGCCCTGCTCCACCCGGAAGCCCAAGTCCCTTACCGCGTAACGGTCCTGGGAGCCCTTGTAGCGCTTGCTCAGCCCGTTGATCAGCAGCGGAACCCCGGCCAGCGCCGGATCGAACTCCGGCCCGGACGGCTCGCCGAGCGCCGAACCCCGTCGCCGCCGCCGCACCAGCGGCACCAGCACCAGCCCGGCGGCCACCACCACGGCGACCACCGGCAGCACCCAGGTCCGCGCGGGCAGCGGCGCCGCCTCGGTGACCAGCTCGTCGACGGTCGGCACACCGAGCGCACCCGCCACCGCCACCCGGTAGGTGGCCGGTTCGACCGGCGAGGCGTACGCCAGGTCGGTGGAGGCCAGCACCAGCCGCAGCCGGTGCCCGGCCGGGAAGTCGTGGTCCACGGCGGGCAGCCGGACGGTCACCGTCCTCCCCCCGTCGGCATCCGCCCCGGTCACCCGCAGCGGGGCCGCGAGCTGCTGCGGCAGCGTCGCCTTGCCGTCCGGCCCGACGTCGTACAGCTTCGCGAACAGCACCGCGTCCGGCCGGTCCGCCGTCACCCGCACGGGTACGGTCGGCTGCCCGGTCAGGTGCAGCGACTTGTCCAACGGCGCCGACTCGAAGGCGGCGTTCTGCCCGGGGAAGTCCAGCGACAGCCCGGCCCCCAGCGAGGCGGCCTGGCTGAGCGCCCCGATCCCCGGCAGCGTGGAGATCCCCGGCGGCGCCCCGCCGGGCGGATTGGCGACGGGCTTCTCCCCGCCCGTCAGCTCGATCGAGCGCGTCCCGGTCCCGCCCAGGCCCGGGTACCGGTCGGCGTCGGCGCCGCGCAGCACGGCCTGGAAGCCGGTCGAGTCCACCCCGCCGGTCCGGGTCACCCGGAACTGCGGCCCGGTGTCGTTGCCGCGCCCCCGCAGGTAGTGGTCGAACCAGGCGGTCACCCGGTCGTCCACCCGGGCGCTGGTGTCGGTCCCGCCGTCGTGCCCGCCCGCGAACCAGTCCACCGAGACGGGCGCGCCGTTGGCCGCCACCGCCCGGGCGATCCGGTCGCCCTGGTCGAGCGGGAACAGCGAGTCCTGCTGCCCCTGCACCACCAGCGTGGGCGCCTTGAGCTGCGCCGCCACCGAGGACGGGCTCGACCGGTCCAGCAGCGCGACGGCCTCCGGATCGGCGTGCCCGGCGGTCGCGACCCGGTCGTACATCTGGCAGAGCGAGTCCAGGAACCGCCCGCAGCCGACCGCCCCGGCCGCAGCCGACCCGGTCGTACCCGCCCCGGCCCCGGCTGCCCCGGCCCCGTCCGGCGCGGTTCCGCCGCGCGGCGCACCGCCCGAGGGCCCGAGGTCCCCGGCCGAGCCGGTGGTGAAGAAGATCCCGGCCCACAGCTTCTTGAACACGCCGTCCGCCGCGCCCGACCCCTCCACCCCCTGCGGGAACAGCGCGTCGGCCAGGTTCCACCAGGTGATCTGGGTGGCCACCGCGTCGATCCGGTGGTCGTACGCGGAGGCCAGCAGCGCGATCGCCCCACCGTAGGAGGCCCCGGTGATCCCGACCCGGGGGTCGCCGGGCGCGTCGAGCTGCACCTCGGGCCGCTGGGCCAGCCAGTCCACCAGGTGCTTGACGTCCTCGACCTCGCGGTCGGGCGCGTTCAGGCCGATCTTCCCGCCCGAGTGCCCGAAGCCGCGGGCCGACCAGGTCAGCACCGCGTAACCCTGCCGGGCCAGCTGCTCGGCGCGGTCCCGCTCGCCCTCCTTGGAACCGCCGAAGCCGTGCGCCAGCAGGACGGCCGGTCGCGGGGCGGTGCCGGTGGTGAAGAACGAGGTGTCCAGCTGGACCTGCTGGGTGCTGCCGGGCGTCTCCGGCATGCTGAGGAAACGATCCTCTTGATGGACCGCCTGTTCACCGCCGGACGCCACCGCCGCCGTACCGGCCCCGGCGACCGCCACCAGGGCCACCGCCCCGGCCACCAGCCTGCGCCGCATCGACGTACCGCGGCCGCGCCATCGGCGCCATGCCCCACCGAACTCCATGGGGGCTGATCGTATCCGCCGTCCGGGTAGGTGTCCGATAAAGCCGCCACCCCATTTCGCCCGGTTCGCCCCGTTGAACGCCGGTATCGTACGGCTCACCCGGCTCCCCACCCCGAGAAGGTCCCCGTGCTCTGGCCGCTGATCACCCTGCTCGCCACCGTCGCCGCCACCCTGGCGGTCGGCTGGATCGTCGACCAGGTCCTCCAGCGGATCAGCGCCGACCACCCCGGGGCGCCGGTCTGGGCCCTGCTCCGCCGCTGCCGGATCCCGCTCCAACTCGCCCTGGTGTCAGCCCTGTTGCTCGCCACCGACCCGCTCAGGCGGATCTTCCACCTGACCGGGGACGAGGGTGCCCACCACCTGGTCCTGCTGTTGCTGCTCGCCTCCCTCGGCTGGCTCACCGTCCGCGTGGTGGCCGCCGTCCTGGAGGCGCTGCTCCGCCGCTACGAGACGGTCGCCGACGACCCTGCCCGGGTGCAGCGGGTCCGCACCCAGGTCGGCATGCTGCGCCGGGTGGTCAGCGCGGCGATCGTGGTGGTCACCGTCGCGGTGATGCTGCTGACCTTCTCCGCCATGCGCACCGTCGGCGCCAGCCTGCTCGCCTCGGCCGGCCTGATCGGCATCGTGGCCGGCATCGCCGCCCAGAGCGCCCTGGGCAACTTCTTCGCCGGACTCCAGATCGCCTTCGGCGACACCGTCCGGATCGGCGACACCGTGGTGGTGGACGGCCAGCAGGGCACGGTCGAGGAGATCACCCTCTCCTACCTGGTGGTCCGGCTCTGGGACTACCGCCGGCTGATCGTCCCGGTCTCGTACTTCGTCAACAAGCCCTTCGAGAACTGGACCCGCCGCGACCCCGGCCTGCTGGCCGCCGTCCTGCTCCACCTCGACCACACCACCCGGGTCGACGAGCTCCGCGCCACCCTGCACACCCTGTTGGAGAAGCACCCGCTCTGGGACGGCGCCGAGTGGGCCCTCGACGTCACCGACACCACCCCCAGCACCATCGTCGTCCGGGCCACCATGACCGCCCGCACCCCCGAGGACACCGCCCGGCTCCGCTTCGACGTCCGCGAACAGCTCATCGCCCACCTCCGCGACGAGCACCCCCACGCCCTCCCCCGCCTCCGCACCACCGACGGCTGACCCCCGCCACTCCCCGCGGAACGAAGAATCCCCGCGCCCCGCAAGGGACGCGGGGACCCGCGTGCGAAGTCCTACAGCACCCTCGTCATCGTCCGGTGCGGGATCCCGGCATCGTCGTACACCGGCCCCTCCGCCAGGTACCCCAGCCGCTCGTAGAACCCGAGCGCCTGGACCTGCGCGTGCAGCTCGACCTCGACGGCCCCGCGCTCGGCCCCCGCCGCCTCGATCGCCCGGACGAGCTCGGCCCCGAGCCCGGTCCCCCGGGCCGCCGCCAGGACCGCGAGCCGCCCGAGCAGCACCCGTCCCTCGACGCCCCCGGTCAGCCCGGCCGCCTGGTCACCGAAGATCAGCCGCCCGGTCCCCAGCGCGGCCCCGTCCGCGCCCACGGCGAGCACGTGCACCGAGGTCGCGTCGTACTCGTCGTACTCCAGCTCCTCCGGCACGTTCTGCTCGACGATGAACACCTCACGCCGGACCGCCCGCACCAGCTCCAGGTCCGCCTCACCCTCGGCGACCCGGATCGCGAAGCCCGTCATCTCAGCTCTCCGAGGCGATGATGTCCAGCGCCTTCTGCAGGTCCGCCGGGTACTCGCTGCTGAATTCGACCCACTGCCCGTCCGACGGGTGCTCGAAGCCCAGCGAGACGGCGTGCAGCCACTGCCGGGTGAGCCCGAGCCGCTTGGCCAGCGTCGGGTCGGCGCCGTACGTCAGGTCGCCCACGCAGGGGTGCCGCAGCGCGGACATGTGGACGCGGATCTGGTGGGTGCGGCCGGTCTCCAGCTTGATGGCCATCAGCGAGGCCGCCCGGTACGCCTCGATCAGGTCGTAGTGGGTGACCGACGGCTTGCCGTCGCGGGTCACCGCCCACTTCCAGTCCGCGCTGGGGTGGCGCCCGATCGGCGCGTCGACGGTGCCGCTCAGCGGGTCCGGGTGGCCCTGGACCAGCGTGTGGTAGCGCTTGTCGGTGATCCGGTCGTGGAACTGCCGCTTGAGGTCGGTGTAGGCCCGCTCGGACTTGGCGACGACCATCAGACCCGAGGTGCCGACGTCCAGCCGGTGCACGATGCCCTGGCGTTCGGCGGCGCCCGAGGTGGAGATCCGGTAGCCGGCCGCGGCGAGCCCGCCGATGACGGTGGGGCCGGTCCAGCCGGGGCTCGGGTGCGCGGCGACGCCCACCGGCTTGTCGATCAGCACGATGTCGTCGTCGTCGTGGACGATCCGCATGCCCTCGACCGGTTCGGCCACGATCTGCACCGCGGCGGCGGGGGCCGGGATCTCGACCTCCAGCCAGGAGCCGGCGGTCACCCGGTCCGACTTGCCGGCCACGGCGCCGTCGAGCGTCACCTTGCCCTCGGCGGCCAGCTCGGCGGCCTTCGTCCGGGAGAAGCCGAACATCCGGGCGAGGGCGGCGTCGAGGCGCTCGCCCTCCAGGCCGTCGGGAACGGGGAGGCTGCGGATCTGCGCTGCGGTACTCACCCGTACGAGTATGCCGGAAAGGCGCCGCGCCCCTTCCCCCCGCTGGTCCCGCCGGAGGACGGGCCCGCTACTTCGCGCCCTTCTCCGGCTGCTGGTGCACGGTCCCGTCCGGGTTGCTGCCCCGGAAGGAGAGCAGCACCACGAGGATGCCGCCGCAGACGATCGCGGAGTCCGCGAGGTTGAACACCGCGAAGTGCTGGACGGAGATGAAGTCCACGACGTGGCCGCGGAACACACCCGGGGCGCGGAACAGCCGGTCGGTGAGGTTGCCGAGCGCGCCGCCGAGCAGCAGCCCGAGCGCGATCGCCCACGGGAGGCTGTACAGCCGGCGGGCGATCCGCCAGATCACCACGATGACGGCCGAGGCGATCATCGTGAAGACGACGGTCAGCGCCTGCCCCATGCCGAAGGCCGCGCCCGAGTTGCGGATCACCTGGAAGGTGACGACGTCGCCGATCACCTTGATCGCCGCGTGGTTCTCCAGCTTGGCGACGACCAGCAGCTTGCTGGCGAGGTCGATCAGGAAGGCGAGGACCGCGACGACCAGCAGCACGCCGACCCGGCGCGGGCCCTTGGGCTTCTCCACCGCGGTGGCACCGCCCGCCCCACCCGCGGCCTCGGACTCGGACTCGGTGGATTCGACCACGGCCGCCTCCGCGCCATCGGCGGGGTTCGGGACGGCGTCGTCCCGGGTCTGGGGGGAACCTTGCGTACTGATGATCCGCTCCGCTGCCGAGGTGGGCCGGTGGGGGCCTGAGTGCGTCCGTACCGACGTGTCAGGCGACGTTACGGGGTCGAGCGTACGGCAAGCCCGACCCCCCGCGTTCGCCCCGGTCGCCCGGGTCGGACCGTGGCTCGACGCCACGGTTCAGCGGCGTTCCTGCTTCGCCTTGCACTGCACGCACAGCGTCGCCCGCGGGAAGGCCTGCACCCGGGCCTTGCCGATGGCCTGTCCGCAGGACTCGCAGATGCCGAAGCCGACACCCTCCAGCCGCTCCAGGGCGCGCTCGGTCTGGGCGAGGCTGTCCCGCGCGTTGTTGGCGAGCGCCAGCTCGCTCTCCCGCGAGATGTTCTTCGTACCGGCGTCCACCTGGTCGTCGCCGGCTCCGTCGTTGGAGTCGCGCATCAGCCCGGAGATGGCGGCCTCGGCGGCCTCGATCTCGCCGCGCAGCCGCTGCAGGTCGTCCTGGAGCTCGTCGTGCAGTTCGTGGACCTCCGCCGAGGTCCAGGGGTCCTCCCCCGGCCGGACCGGCAGCGTGGCCGGGTCCACCGACTCGGCTCCGCGCGGTACGGCGACGGTCTCGGTACTGGTCTTCTGAGGTGCGGTAGTGGTCACGGTCCCCTCCCCTGGATCGGCCGCCACGGCCTTGCGTGCCCGCTTGGTGGCGGTACCCGCGCCGGTTGCCTTCTCAGCCATGGCTTCGACCCCATCTACGAACGAATCGAGCCGCCGGTTCCCGGCGGCCTCCAGTGCCGGAACGATAATCCCGATCAAAACCGGTCACAACCTGACATACCGGCGCCCCAGAGTGATCCCACCCAGGCAGCCGCCCCAGCCGCCACGCCCCGCGCGCTGACAGACATGTGCCCACCTCACCCCCGCCTAACCGCCCCCACCGACCGGCCCGGACCAGCGCCTCAGGACCCACTCCCCCGATTCCCTTTGGACAAACCGTCCGGCCCGGCCGATACACTGACCCTGCAAGGCGCAGATGGGACGAGTACCGACGTACGCAGCCACCAGCGACCCGGGGACGGTGCGAGCCCGGGGGTGTGCACGACGGGAAGATCACCCCGGAGCCGCCGGAAGAACGGCCACCACGGGCAACCGCGGCGGCCCACTAGACCCGGCAGCAAGCCCAAACAAGAGGGCCGCAACGCAGCACCGCGGCCAAGGAGGGTGGTACCGCGGGTCGGCGAAGGCCGTCTCGTCCCTCCGGAGGATCCAGTCCCAGCATCCGCCGGAGGTAGACGCCCGCGATGAGCTCCTACAACCCCGTTCCCGCGCAGGTGGATCTGCCTGCCCTGGAGCACCAGATCCTGTCCTTCTGGCAGGACAACAAGATCTTCCAGCGCAGCCTGGAGCAGTCCGAGGGCCGCCCCGAGTGGGTCTTCTACGAGGGCCCGCCGACCGCCAACGGCATGCCCGGCGCCCACCACATCGAGGCCCGCGTCTTCAAGGACGTCTTCCCGCGCTTCCGGACCATGAAGGGCTACCACGTCGCCCGCAAGGCCGGCTGGGACTGCCACGGCCTCCCGGTCGAGCTGGCCGTCGAGAAGGAGCTCGGCTTCTCCGGCAAGCAGGACATCGAGGCGTACGGCATCGCCGAGTTCAACGCCAAGTGCCGCGAGTCGGTGACCCGCCACACCGACGCCTTCACCGAGCTGACCACCCGCATGGGGTACTGGGTCGACCTCGACGAGGCCTACCGGACGATGGACCCGTCGTACGTCCAGTCCGTCTGGTGGTCGCTCAAGCAGATCTTCGACAAGGGCCTGCTGGTCCAGGACCACCGGGTCGCCCCCTGGTGCCCGCGCTGCGGCACCGGCCTGTCCGACCACGAGCTGGCCCAGGGCTACGAGACCGTGGTCGACCCCTCGGTGTTCGTCCGCTTCCCGCTGACCAGCGGCCCGCTGGCCGGCCGGGCCGCCCTGCTGGTCTGGACCACCACCCCGTGGACCCTGGTCTCCAACACCGCCGCCGCCGTGCACCCGGAGGTCACCTACGTGGTGGCCACCGACGGCACCGAGCAGCTGGTCGTCGCCGAGCCGCTGCTCGGCAAGGCCCTCGGCGAGGGCTGGGAGACCACCGGCGAGTCCTTCACCGGCGCCGAGATGGAGCGCTGGGCCTACCGCCGCCCCTTCGACCTGGTCGAGATCGAGAACGCCCACTACGTCCTCAACGCCGACTACGTCACCACCGAGGACGGCACCGGCATCGTCCACCAGTCCCCGGCCTTCGGCGCGGACGACCTCGCGACCTGCCGCAAGTACGGCCTGCCGGTGGTCAACCCGGTGCTCGGCGACGGCACCTTCGCCCCCGAGGTCCCGCTGGTCGGCGGCCAGTTCTTCAAGAAGGCCGACGAGGCCCTGGTCGCGGACCTCAAGGAGCGCGGCCTGCTCTTCCGCCACCTGCCGTACGAGCACAGCTACCCGCACTGCTGGCGCTGCCACACCGCGCTGCTCTACTACGCGCAGCCGTCCTGGTACATCCGGACCACCGCCGTCAAGGACGCGATGATCCGCGAGAACGAGGCCACCAACTGGTTCCCGGACACGGTCAAGCACGGCCGCTTCGGCGACTGGCTGAACAACAACATCGACTGGGCGCTCAGCCGCAACCGCTACTGGGGCACCCCGCTGCCGATCTGGCGCTGCGAGGAGAACCACCTCACCTGCGTCGGCTCGCTCGCCGAGCTGTCCGAGCTCACCGGCACCGACCAGGGCGACCTCGACCCGCACCGCCCGTACATCGACGAGGTGACCTTCGCCTGCCGCGACTGCGGCGGCACCGCCACCCGCGTGCCCGAGGTCATCGACGCCTGGTACGACTCGGGCTCGATGCCCTTCGCCCAGTACGGCTACCCGTACCAGAACAAGGAGCTGTTCGAGAAGCGCTACCCGGCGCAGTTCATCTCCGAGGCGATCGACCAGACCCGCGGCTGGTTCTACACGCTGATGGCGGTCGGCACCCTGGTGTTCGACAAGAGCAGCTACGAGAACGTCGTCTGCCTGGGCCACATCCTGGCCGAGGACGGCCGCAAGATGTCCAAGCACCTGGGCAACATCCTGCAGCCGATCCCGCTGATGGACCAGCACGGCGCCGACGCCGTCCGCTGGTTCATGGCGGCCGGCGGCTCGCCCTGGTCGGCCCGCCGGGTCGGCCACGGCACCATCCAGGAGGTGGTCCGCAAGACCCTCCTCACCTACTGGAACACCGTCGCCTTCCAGGCCCTGTACGCCCGCACCTCGAACTGGGCGCCGTCCGCGAACGACCCGGCCCCGGCCGACCGTCCGCAGCTGGACCGCTGGGTGCTCTCCGAGCTGAACACCCTGGTCCGCGAGGTCGACGCGGCCTTCGAGGCCTACGACACCCAGCGCGCCGGCAAGCTGCTCTCCGGCTTCGTCGACGACCTCTCCAACTGGTACGTGCGCCGCGGCCGCCGCCGCTTCTGGCAGGGCGACGCCGCCGCGCTCGCCACCCTGCACGAGGCGCTGGAGACCGTCACCCGCCTGATGGCCCCGCTCACCCCGTTCATCACCGAGCGGGTCTGGCAGGACCTGATCGTCCCGGTCGCCCCGGACGCGCCCTCCTCCGTCCACCTCGCCACCTGGCCGGTCGCGGACGAGACCCTGATCGACGCCGACCTCTCCCGGCACATGGCCCTGGTCCGCCGCCTGGTCGAACTGGGCCGGGCCACCCGCGCCGAGTCCGGGGTGAAGACCCGCCAGCCGCTCTCCCGCGCGCTGGTCGCCGCCCAGGGCTGGGAGGAACTGCCCGCCGACCTGCGCGCGCAGATCGCCGAGGAGCTCAACGTCTCCACCCTGGAGTCCCTCGCCGAGGTCGGCGGCTCGCTCGTCGACACCAGCGCCAAGGCCAACTTCCGCGCGCTGGGCAAGCGTTTCGGCAAGGGCGTGCAGGACGTCGCCAAGGCGGTCGCCGCCACCGACGCCGCCCGCCTGGCCGCCGAACTGCGGGCGAACGGCGAGACCTCGGTCGAGCTGAACGGCGAGACGGTCACCCTCTCCCCCGACGAGGTGATCATCACCGAGACCCCGCGCGAGGGCTGGGCGGTCGCCAACGAGTCCGGCGCCACCGTCGCCCTCGACCTGGCCATCACCCCCGAGCTCAAGCGCCTCGGCATCGCCCGCGACGCCATCCGCCAGATCCAGGAGGCCCGCAAGAACTCCGGCCTGGACGTCGCCGACCGCATCGTCCTGCGCTGGCGCGCCACCTCCGAGGAGACCGCCGAGGCCATCGCCGAACACGGCCCCCTCGTCGCCGAGGAGGTCCTCGCCACCGACTTCGCCGCCGGCGCAGCCGACTGGAACTCCGAGACCTTCACCGACGAATCCCTCGGCCTCGCCTTCCAACTCCGCAAGGCCTGACCCACCCCGAAGCCGCCGCCACCCCACCCGGGGTGCCGGCGGCTTCGCCGTACCCACACGGGCGCGCGGGCCCGAGCCCGCGCGCCCCCCGAACAGAACACGCAAAAGGGCGTCCCCTCCCCGACCCGGAGGTCGGAAAGGGGACGCCCTCAAAAGGCCTGGCTACAACCTCAGTTGTCGCCGTCCTCATCGATCAGGAAGCCCCGCATCGGCGCCGGAGCCTGCTGCATCGGCTGCGGCGGCTGCGGCCGCACGGCCGCCATCGGCTGGGTCATCCCGGCCGGCTGCATCTGCGGAGCCCCGGTGTTGCCACCGGCACCCTGCCCGCCGAAGCTCGGCGCCGGCACGTTCCCACCGAAGGAGCTCTGCCCGCCGAACGCCGGCGAGTTCCCACCGAACGACGGCTGGTTCCCACCGAAGGAGGGCGCGGAGCCCATCGACCCGGCACCGGCCGGAGCCATCGACGAGGCCGCCGGCGGCAGCGACGCGGTGGCGGGGATCCGCGGCGGGGCGAGCGAGTCGTCCGCCTGCGACTCCAGCTGGCGCAGCTGGGTCTCCAGGTACGACTTCAGGCGCGTGCGGTACTCACGCTCGAACGCCCGCAGGTCCTCGACCTTGCGCTCCAGCGTGGCCCGCGCGGACTCCAGCGAGCCCATCGCGACGCGGTGCTTCTCCTGCGCGTCCCGCTCCAGGGCGTCGGCCTTGGCCCGGGCGTCGCGCTCCAGACCCTCGGCCCGGCTGCGCGCCTCGCCGACGATCTTGTTGGCCTCGGAGCGGGCCTCGGAGATCGCCTGGTCGGCGGTCTGCTGAGCGAGCGCCAGCACGCGGGCGGCGCTGTCGCCACCGGGGCCCTGCTGCTGCATCGGAGCGCCGAGCGGGCCGCCCATCTGCTGCGGGCCGCCCATCGGCTGCATCTGCTGCTGCTGGCCCATACCCTGGCCCATCGGGTTGCCCATCTGCTGCGGGCCACCGGGACCGCCCATGGGCTGGAGCATCTGACCGCCCATCGGCTGGACCAGCTGCTGCTGGCCGCCCATGGTCTGGCCCATCTGCTGCTGGCCCATCTGCTGCGGACCGCCGGGGCCCATCGGGCCGCCCTGGCCGGCCGGGAGCTGCGGCGCACCGGAGGGCAGGCCGAGGGGCTGGTTGCCCATCTGCTGCTGCTGCGGACCGCCCGGGCCCATCTGCTGCGGACCGCCGGGGCCCATCTGCTGCGGGCCGCCCGGGCCCTGCTGGCCGGGGACCGGCGGGCCGGATATGGCTGCCGGGACGGGAGCGGCCGGACGCTGGGCGTCCTGCGGCGGCTCCTTCCGCATGTTGGCCTGGTTCTGCGCGGCGGCGCGAGTCGCGGCGGCCAGCTTGGCCCGCAGGTCCTCGTTCTCCCGGAGGAGGCGGGTCAGCTCCGCCTCGACCTCGTCGAGGAAGGCATCGACCTCGTCCTCGTCATAGCCTTCACGCAGGCGGACGGTCGTGAACTGCTTGTTCCGAACGTCCTCGGGGGTCAATGGCATCTCTTCACCTCAACGTGATCGTCGGCACACCGGCATCCTGTCGCATCGCTCACCTACGACTAGGGGTGCACAAGCGAGATCAGGACATACACAATGATCATCAGTACGAAGAAGGACAGGTCGAGCGCCACGCCCCCGAAACGCAACGGCGGGATGAACCGCCGAAGAAGCTTGAGCGGCGGATCCGTGACAGTGTACGTGGCCTCCAGGACCAGGACCATGGCCTTGCCCGGCCGCCACGAACGCGCGAACTGGAAGACCCAGTCCATGACCAGTCGTACGAGCAGGAACACCAGGAAGACGGTCAGGGCGTAGTAGAGCACCGCCCACACGATGTCCATCGCGTTTTCCCTCTCCCCGGTCCCTGGCCCTAGGGCCTACCGCTCGTCACCTGTCGCCAACCACTGTTGATCAGATCCACACGTAAAGTCGTGGCCGGGTCAGCTCTGGTTGAAGAACCCACCCTCGGCGATCCGAGCCTTGTCCTCCGCCGTGACATCGACGTTAGCAGGCGACAGCAGGAACACCTTCTGTGTCACGCGCTCGATACTGCCGTGCAGACCGAAGACGAGTCCAGCGGCGAAGTCTACGAGCCGCTTCGCGTCCGTGTCGTCCATCTCGGTGAGATTCATGATCACGGGGGTCCCGCCACGGAACTGTTCCCCGATGGTACGGGCCTCGTTGTAGGTCCGGGGGTGCAGCGTGGTGATGCGGTAGGGCTCTCGTTCGTTCACTACCTTGGGCATGATCACCGGTGCGCTCTTCTCCAGGTTGTGGCGGCGTTCGGGTGTGATGGACGACACGGGGGCCATCCTCGGGGCTTCCTGTCGGATCGGCACCGCCGCCGGCACCGGCTGCGGGGTGATCGAGGAGACCGGCGCGGGTGCGGGGGCGGCGGCCGGCCGGGGAATGTCCTCGGTCCGCTGCCCGGTACGGATCGGCTCGGGGTCCGCGTCGTAGTCGTCGTCGGGGTCGTACCCCTGGCCGTCGTACGTCTCGTCCTCCACGAGGCCGAGGTAGACCGCCATCTTGCGCATTGCGCCGGCCATGCTCCTGTCTCCTCCGCTTGTGGTGGACCGGCTCCGCCCCGGCGGCCAGGCCGTTCGGCCCTGCGCGCGGATTCCGCGGTCCGCCCACGACGGCCCGTCAAGGCGACGCGCCGTCAGAGTTCGTGGGGTTGGGCCGCGGAGCTGCGATCCACGGTTGGCTAGCGCTCCGGAAAGCTGCTAGCTTCTGTCCTATTTTGTCCTGCAGTCTGATCTAACTACCCGGTGACGTTACCTGAGGGGTGACCTCACTCCGAGTACCGCCGTTCCGACGCGCACATGTGTCGCTCCGGCAGCAATCGCCTGCTCAAGGTCACCGCTCATGCCTGCGGAGACCATGGTGGCAGCCGGATGGGCCGCCCGTACGGCGGTTGCGATTTCCGTCAGCCGGTCGAAGGCCCGAGCCGGATCCCCGGCCAGCGGACCGGCCAGCGGAGCGACGGTCATCACACCGTCCAGGCGCAGCCCGGGCGTGTCGGCGATCGCGTCGGTGAGTTCCGCGACGTCCTCCGGGGCGACCCCGGCCCGGTGCGCGCCCTCCCCGTGCTCCTTGTCCAGCGCCACCTGCACCAGGCAACCCAGCTCCGGGCGCTCGGACTTGAGCACCGCCGCCGAGAGCGACTCGACCAGCCGCAGCCGGTCCACCGAGTGCACGTGGTTCGCGTACCGGACCACCGAGCGGACCTTGTTGGTCTGCAGCTGCCCGACGAAGTGCCAGTCAAGAGGAAGGTTTCTGCACTGTTCCGCCTTGGGCGCGGCGTCCTGGTCGCGGTTCTCCGCGACGTCCGTCACACCCAGCCCGGCCAACAGCGCGGTGTCCTCGGCCGGGTAGGTCTTGGTGACGACGATCAGGGTGACGGACTCGCGCGGGCGTCCGGCGGCCGCACAGGCGTCCGCGATCCGGCGCTCGACCACGTCGAGGTTGGCGCCCAGTTCCTCGTACCGCGCCCGCTGGCCCTCCGTCAGCGCCCGGAGGAACTCCGCGCCCCCCGGGAACGGTCCGTAGATGTCGTTCGTCATCAGTGATCAGAGCCCAACCAGACGTAGCTCGCGAGCCGGCCCGTGCGCTGCTCGCGGCGATAGGAGAAGTGATCGGCGGATTCGAGGGTGCAGACCGATGATCGCACCAGCTCGGTGACCCCCGCGGCGGCCAGCTGGGCCGCGACCCCCTCCGGTACGTCCAGCGCCGGGGTGCCCCAGGAGGTCTCGGCGTAGGCCGCCGGGACCAGCTCGGCCACCTCGGCCCGCAGTTGGGCCGGCACCTCGTAGCAGCGGCCGCAGACCGCGGGGCCGGTGGCGGCGGTGATCCGCGCCGGTTCGGCCCCCAGTTCGACCATCGCCGCGACGGCCGCGGACACCACGCCCGCCGCCAGCCCGGGCCGGCCCGCGTGGGCCGCGCCCACCACACCCGCCACCGGGTCGGCCAGCAGCACCGGGGTGCAGTCCGCGGTCAGCACCGCCAGCGCGAGCGGCCGGTCGGTGACCACCGCGTCCACCGTCGGGGCCTCCCCCAGCTGCTGCCGCTCCGTCACCACGGCCACCTCGGCACCGTGCACCTGGTTCATCCAGACCACGTCGACCGGGTCCAGCCCGAGCTCCCGGGCCGCGCGGGCCCGGTTCTCCCGGACGGCCCGCGGGTCGTCGCCCACCGCACCGCCGAGGTTGAGCTCCCCGTACGGCGAAGTGCTCACCCCGCCCCACCGGTCGGTGAAGGCGAAGTGAGCACCCGCGCGTACCGCGTGATCGATCACTTAAGGAAGTCCGGCACGTCGAGTTCCTCGGCCGGGCTCTCCACGAACGGCTGACGGGCCGGCTGCACCTGCGGCGGCACCGGAGCGGCGGTCGTGGTGGCCGGGGCCTCGGAACGCGACGCGGCGGCCGGGCTCTCCTCCGAACGGGACGTCACCGAGCCGATGCTCCCGTACGAGGGACGGCCGGCCGGGCGCTCCGGGGCGGCCGGCGGAGTGGCCGGGGCCGCGGGGGTGGTGGACTTCACCACCGGGTCGCGGACGATCGCCGGCGGCTGACCGCCGTCGAAGCCGGCCGCGATGACGGTGACCCGCACCTCGTCGCCGAGCGCGTCGTCGATGACCGCACCGAAGATGATGTTGGCCTCGGGGTGGGCGGCCTCGCTGACCAGCTGGGCCGACTCGTTGATCTCGAACAGACCGAGGTCGGAGCCGCCCGAGATGGACAGCAGCACGCCGCGGGCGCCGTCGATCGAGGCCTCCAGCAGCGGCGAGGAGATCGCCATCACGGCGGCCGCCTTGGCACGGTCCTCGCCACGGGCCGAACCGATGCCCATGAGCGCCGAACCGGCCTCCGACATGACGGACTTGACGTCGGCGAAGTCGAGGTTGATCAGACCCGGGGTGGTGATCAGGTCGGTGATGCCCTGAACGCCGGAGAGCAGGACCTGGTCCGCCGAGCGGAACGCGTCCAGCACGCTGACCTGGCGGTCCGAGATGGACAGCAGCCGGTCGTTGGGGATCACGATGAGGGTGTCGACCTCTTCGCGCAGGGCGGCGATGCCGTCCTCGGCCTGGTTGGCCCGGCGGCGGCCCTCGAAGGTGAAGGGGCGGGTGACCACACCGATGGTCAGGGCGCCCAGCGAGCGGGCGATGTTGGCGACGACGGGCGCGCCGCCCGTACCCGTGCCACCGCCCTCACCGGCGGTCACGAAGACCATGTCGGCCCCCTTGAGGACCTCCTCGATCTCCTCGCGGTGGTCCTCGGCCGCCTTCCGGCCGACCTCGGGGTTGGCGCCGGCGCCGAGGCCCCGGGTGAGTTCACGGCCCACATCGAGCTTGACGTCGGCGTCGCTCATGAGGAGGGCCTGCGCATCGGTGTTGATCGCGATGAACTCGACGCCCTTGAGACCGACCTCGATCATCCGGTTGATGGCGTTGACACCACCGCCGCCGATTCCGACGACCTTGATGACTGCGAGGTAGTTCTGCGGTGCTGCCACGTCGAAGGCCTCTCGCCTCGAATTTCCGGGTCGGCCCGGCCCGACGGGGGCCGTACCGACGGATGTCGATGGGTAGGGAGCCTGGTTTCTGACTGAATGTCCGAAATGCCGACCACCGACCCCAACCCTAAACTTGACCTTTAGGGTTAGTCCTGTGTCTCCGTCACATCACCAATGGACACAGTCTGGTGACACAGGACACTAGGTGGCTCCAGGCACGCGTTTCAACGAACACGCCGAGCTTCCCTTTTTCTTTTGAGCCTATGTGATCATCGGCCGGCAATGGAAACCGGGGGTGACCACCAAGGGTCGGGCCGACACTCCGAAGCGTCAACCCCTCCCCCGGGCACAGAATCTATCGGATCAACCCGACACCGCCGACACCGCCGGCGCCTCCGGCGCCGTCACGTCGAAGGTGCTGCCCTTCTGCTTCATCAGCGCCAGCAGCACCCGGGCCTTCCGGTCGGTCTCCTCCGGACTCCCCCAACGCACCGTCGCACCCCCGCTGAGCTGCAGTTCGATGTCGTCGTACGAGTGCACCAGGACCGATCCGGCCCGCTTGGCGATCTCCGGCGGGAGCCCGGCGGCCACCGCCACCGCCCCCTGCACCAGCTGGGCCCTTGAGATCACCCCGTCCACGTCCTTCGCAGACTGACTGAGCCGCAGTTCCACCACCGGAACGCCCTTCGGCGGGGCCGCCTCGGTGGCGAAGCTCACTCCGGAGGCATCCACCTGGGTGAACTGACCGTCATCCCCCTTGACGGCGGCCGCCGCCGTCCGCTGGACCACCTTGACCTGCAGGGTGTGCGGCCAGCCCCGCCACACCTCGGCCTTCCCCACCCGGGGGATCGCCTCCACCCGGCGCCGGACGTCGTCCAGGTCGACCCGGGCCAGCGGGCCGTCGGCCAGCCCGCCGACCGCCCCGCGGACCTGCTCGGACGTCAACTTGTCGTCCGTGGCGCCCTGGACGGCGACATCGCGCACGTCCAGCACGGAGGAGAAGAACACCACCCAGGCCAGCCCGCCCAGCACCGCGGCGCCGAGCACGCTCAGCACCGCGATGCCCCGCCGGGAGAGCCGGAGACGGGGAGCGGACTCCTCCTCCAGCTCCTCGTCCAGAGGGTCGGCGAGCCGGCCGTCAGCCACGTCGGCGACCGCCCCGGTGGGCCTGGATCGCCTCGTACACCATGCCGACCAGCAGGTCGTCGGCGTCCCGACGGCCGAACTCGGCGGCGGCCCGGCTCATGTCCCAGAGCCGCTGGGGGTCGGTGAGCACCGGCAGCACGTTCTGCAGCACCCAGTCCGAGGTCAGCTCGGCGTCGTCGACCAGCAGGCCACCGCCCGCCTTGACCATCGGCTGGGCGTTCAGCCGCTGCTCGCCGTTGCCGATCGGCAGCGGCACGAAGGCGGCGGGCAGGCCGACCGCGGCCAGCTCGGCCACCGTCATCGCGCCGGCCCGGCAGAGCATCAGGTCGGCGGCGGCGTAGGCGAGGTCCATCCGGTCGATGTACGGCACCGGGCGGTACGGCGGCATCCCGGGGACGTCGGCGACCTGCGGCAGCTCGTTCTTCGGGCCGACCGCGTGCAGGATCTGCACGCCGTACTGCTGCAGCCGCGGCGCGATCGCGGTGATCGTCTCGTTGAGCCGGCGCGCGCCCTGGGAGCCGCCGGAGACCAGCAGGGTGGGCAGCCGCTGGTCGAGGCCGAAGTAGTGGCGGGCCTCCGGCCGGGTGGCGTTGCGGTCCAGGGTGGCGATGGTCCGGCGCAGCGGGATGCCGATGTACCGGGAGTCGCGCAGCTTGCTGTCCGGGGTGGAGACCGCGACGAAGTCGGTGTAGCGGGCGCCGATCTTGTTGGCCAGGCCCGGGCGGGCGTTGGCCTCGTGCACCACGATCGGCACCCCGGCCCGCTTGGCGGCCAGGTAGGCGGGCATCGCGACGTAGCCGCCGAAGCCGACCACGGCGTCGGCGTTGACCCGCTCGATGATCTCCTGGGCGGCCCGCACGGTGCCGCGCAGCCGACCGGGCACGGTGATCAGCTCGGGGGTGGGCTTGCGGGGCAGCGGGACGGCCGGGATCAGCTCCAGCTGGTAGCCGCGCTCGGGTACCAGCCGGGTCTCCAGCCCCTTCTCGGTGCCCAGGGCGGTGATCCCGACGGACGGGTCGTGCCTGCGGAGTGCGTCCGCGAGGGCCATGGCCGGTTCGATGTGACCGGCGGTCCCCCCGCCGGCGAGTACGACATGCACCGAAATTCACCGCTCCCTGCGTGCCGGCCCGGGGACCGGGCGCGCTGTGGTTCGTCGTCGTGGCAGCACCCGGGCCAGTCGCTTCCTGATCCGGGAGTTCTTGCTCCGGGCGGCCAGGGCCGCCTTCGCGCCCGAGGAACTGCGTGCCAGGCACAGCAGCACCCCGATCGCGGACATGGCCGACAGCATGGCGGAACCGCCGTAGGAGAACAGCGGGAGCGGGACGCCCGCGATGGGCAGCAGTCCCAGCGCCGACCCCAGGTTGATCATGGCCTGCGCCATGATCCAGGTGGTGGCGGCTCCCGCGGCGTACCTGACGAAGGGGTCCTTCGTACCGATGGCCACACGGATACCCGCGTAGCCTAGTGCCGCGAAGAGACCGATCACCGACAGCGTCCCCACCAGACCGAGTTCCTCGCCGGTCGCGGCGAAGATGAAGTCGGTGTGCGCCTCGGGGAGCTGGCCCCACTTCTCCACACCCGCGCCGAGGCCGGTGCCGAAGCCGCCGCCGAGCGCGAACGAGTACACGCCGTGCAGGGCCTGGAAGCAGGCTCCGTCCGGGTCCAGCTTGGTGACCCCGATGCAGCCCAGCCGCTCGGCGCGGTGCGGGACGGTGATCACCAGGGCGGTGCAGACCACGACCGCCACTCCGAGGGTGGCCACGAACAGCCGCAGCGGTGCGCCGACCATCCAGAGCAGCGCGAACACCATGGCCACCAGGATCATCGAGGTGCCCATGTCACCGCCGATCATGATCAGCGCGAGCAGCAGCAGGGCGCCGGGCACCAGCGGCACCAGCAGGTGCTTCCAGGTGGTGAGGGTGCCGGCCTTCTGCTTGCGGGCGAGCAGGTCGGCGGCCCAGAGCACCAGCGCCAGCTTGGCGAACTCCGAGGGCTGGAACTGGAAGAAGCCGAAGTCCAGCCAGTTCTGGTTGCCGTTGATCCGCACCCCGATGCCGGGCACGGCGACCAGCGCGAGCGCGCCGATCACCCCGAACATCACCGGGTAGACGATCACCCGCAGCACCGCCACCGGGACGGAGGCGAAGCCGACCAGCAGGACCAGGCCGAGGATGGCCGCGATCAGCTGCTTGAGGAAGTAGTACTGCGCGGTGTGGTGCTGGTTCAGCGCCAGGATCTGCGAGGCCGAGAAGACCATCATCAGACCGAGCACGACCAGCAGCAGGGTCGTGCCGACGATCAGCAGGTACGGCGTGAGCGGCCGGTCCAGCCAGTACCGGATGCGGGCCCGGAAGGCCTGCAACCGTCCCAGCGGACCGGCCGACTTGTACTTGGTCGTGGTGGCGGAGATCACTCGCCACGGCTCGGCGGCGTCCTGCTTGGTCGCACCGGAATCCGCCCTGCCCTGCCCCGCCACCGCTCCCCGCTCCCTCTCCTGATGCGGCTCGTTCGCCTCCGGGCCGCTCCGACCCGACGCCGACGGTCGTCGCTCCGATGCCCCTCGTTCCTCGGGGCCTCCTCGCTTTCGGCGTCGGCGCGGCCCTTCAGCTCACTCGCCAGGCCCGCCTACTCGCCGGCCAGGGCCCGGACCGCCGCCGCGAACAGGTCGCCGCGCTCGCCGTAGTTGGTGAACATGTCCATCGAGGCGCAGGCCGGGGCCAGCAGCACCGTGTCACCCGATCGGGCGAGCGATGCGGCCGTTCGAACGACCTCGGCCATCGCCACCGCGCCAGTCTGGCCCTCGGCCGCCTCGATCACCGGCACATCCGGAGCGTGTCGCTCCAGCGCCTCGCGGATCAGCGCCCGGTCCTGCCCGATCAGCACCACCGCGCGCAGCCGCTCGGCCGCGCCCTGGACCAGGTCGTCGAAGGTCGCGCCCTTGGCCAGTCCCCCGGCGATCCAGACGATCGGCCGGTAGGCGGCCAGCGAGGCCGCCGCGGCGTGGGTGTTGGTGGCCTTGGAGTCGTCGATGTACGTGACCTCGCGGACGGTACCGACCTCGGCGATCCGGTGGGCGTCCGGGCGGAAGGCCCGCAGGCCCTCCCGGACGGCCTTCGGCTCGACCCCGTAGGCCCGCGCCAGCGCCGCCGCGGCGAGCGCGTTGGCGATGTTGTGCGGGGCGGGCGGGTTGACGTCCTCGACGGAGCCCAGTTCGGCCGCGTTCTTGGTCCGGTCCTCGACGAAGGCGCGGTCCACCAGCAGGCCGTCCACCACGCCGAAGTTCGACGGGCTCGGCGCGCCGAGGCCGAAGCCGATCGCCCGGCAGCCCTCCTCGACGTCGGCCTCCATGACCAGCGCCTCGGTGGCCGGGTCGGCCAGGTTGTACACGCAGGCCACCACGTTGCCCTCGTAGATCCGGCCCTTGTCGGCGGCGTACGCCTCCATCGAGCCGTGCCAGTCGAGGTGGTCGGGCGCCAGGTTGAGCACCGCGGCCGAGTACGGGCGCAGCGAGGGCGCCCAGTGCAGCTGGTAGCTGGAGAGCTCGACGGCGAGCACGTCGTACGGCTCCTCGGCGAGCACCGCGTCCAGCACCGAGACCCCGACGTTGCCGACCGCGGCGGTGCGCTTGCCGGCCGCGGTGAGGATCGAGGCGAGCATCTGGACGGTGGTGGTCTTGCCGTTGGTGCCGGTGACGGCCAGCCAGGGCGCGGGCTCGCCGGTGCCCGGCAGCGGCTTGCGCAGCCGCCAGGCCAGCTCGACGTCGCCCCAGACCGGGACGCCGGCCGCCTCGGCAGCGGCGAACAGCGGGCTGTCCGGGGCCCAGCCGGGCGAGGTGACGATCAGCTCGGTGCCCTCGGGCAGGCTCGCGCCGTCGCCCAGGCGCACCGCGACGCCCTGTGCCGCCAGCTCGGCGGCGCGGGCCTTGAGTCCCTCGCCGCTGCCGCCGTCGACCACGGTGACGCTCGCGCCGAGCCCGTTCAGGACGCGTGCGGCGCTGATGCCCGAGACGCCGAGGCCGGCGACCACCACGGGCAGGTTCTTGAAGTCGAAGTTCGTCATCCGGTCCGGTATCCCGCGTAGAAGAGGCCGAGGCCGACGGCCACGCAGAGGCCCTGGATGATCCAGAAGCGGACCACGACCAGCACCTCGCTCCAGCCCTTGAGTTCGAAGTGGTGCTGCAGCGGCGCCATCTTGAAGACGCGCTTGCCGGTCATCCGGAAGGAGCCGACCTGGATGATCACCGACAGGGTGATGATCACGAAGAGGCCGCCGAGCAGGATCAGCAGCAGCTCGGTGCGGGAGCAGATCGCCAGACCGGCCAGGCCACCGCCGAGGGCGAGCGAGCCGGTGTCACCCATGAAGATCTTGGCGGGCGAGGTGTTCCACCACAGGAAGCCGAAGCAGGAGCCCATCAGGGCGGCGGCCACCACCGCGAGGTCCAGCGGGTCGCGGACGTCGTAGCAGGCGCTGGTGGCGGAGATGGAGTAGGCGCAGCTCTCGCTGTACTCCCAGACGCCGATGAAGGTGTAGGCGCCGAAGGCCATCACCGAGGCACCGGTGGCGAGGCCGTCCAGACCGTCCGTCAGGTTCACGCCGTTGGAGGCGGCCGCGATCAGGAAGTACGCGAAGATGACGAACAGCACCGGGCCGATCGCCCAGTTGAAGTCGCGGACGAAGGACAGCTTCTCGGAGGCCGGGCTGAGCCCGCGGTCGTCGTGGAACTGCAGTGCCAGGACGGCGAACACCAGACCGACGATCGACTGGCCGGCCAGCTTCGCCTTGGCCCGCAGGCCCAGCGAACGGCGCTTGACGACCTTGATGTAGTCGTCCAGGAAGCCGACCAGGCCCAGACCGGTGGTCAGGAAGAGCACCAACAGCCCGGAGGCGGTCGGGCTCTCGCCCGTTATCGCCTTGGTGCCGAAGTACGCGATCAGGGTCGCCAGGATGAAGGCGATGCCGCCCATCGTGGGCGTGCCCTTCTTGCTGTGGTGCGCCTTGGGACCGTCGTCGCGGATGTACTGGCCGTAGCCCCCGCGGGCCAGCAGCTTGATCAGCGCGGGCGTGCCGACCAGCGAGAGGATCAGGCCGATCATCCCGGAGAAGAGGATCTGCTTCATCATCGGGCAGCACCGTCCGCGAGGAGGGCCTCGGCCACCCTCTCCAGTCCCACCGAGCGGGAGGCCTTCACCAGGACCACATCCCCCGGCCGCAGCTGACTGCGCAGCAGTTCGACCGCCGCGTCCGCGTCGGACACCAGCACCGACTCCTCACCCCACGAACCTTCGTTCCTCGCGCCGAGTTCCATGCAGGCCGCCTCGCGTCCGCCGACCGCCACCAGCTTGGTGACGTCCAGCCGGACGGCGAGCCGTCCGATGGCGTCGTGCTCGGCCAGACTGTCCTCGCCGAGCTCCCGCATCTCGCCGAGCACCGCCCAGGTGCGGCGGCGCTCCGGGCCCCGGCCGCCCATCGAGACCAGCGCCCGCAGCGCGGCCCGCATCGAGTCGGGGTTCGCGTTGTAGGCGTCGTTGACGACGGTGACACCATCGGCCCGGTCGACGACCTCCATGCGCCAGCGGGACAGCGCACCCGCCTCGCCCAGGGCTGCCGCGGTGTCGTCGACGGTCATCCCGAGCTCCGTCGCCACCGCGGCGGCGGCGAGGGCGTTCGAGACGTGGTGCTCACCGTACAGGCGCAGCTGCACGGGCGCGGAACCGGCCGGGGTGGTGAGCGTGAACGATGGCCGTCCGGTGGCGTCCAGGCGAACGTCGGTCGCCCGGACGTCGGCGTCCGGCGACTCCCCGAAGAGGACCACCTTCGCCTTGGTCCGGGAGGCCATCGCGCGCACCAGCCGGTCGTCCGCGTTCAGGATCGCGGCGCCCTCGGCGGGCAGCGCCTCGACCAGCTCGCCCTTGGCCTCGGCGATCGCCTCCTGGGAGCCGAACTCACCGACGTGGGCGGTGCCGACGTTGAGCACCAGGCCGATCCGCGGCGGGGTGATCGAGGTGAGGTACTCGATGTCGCCCTTGTGCCGGGCGCCCATCTCCATCACCAGGTGCCGGGTGCCGTCCTCGACCCGCAGGGCGGTCATCGGGTGGCCGATCTCGTTGTTGAGCGAGCCGGGCGGGAAGACGGTCTCGCCGTGGCGCTGGAGCAGCTGGGCGATCAGGTCCTTGGTGCTGGTCTTGCCGGCCGAGCCGGTCAGCGCGACCACCGTGGTGCGCTCGGCGCGGGCGACCACGGTCCGGGCCAGCCGGCCGAGCGCCTCCACCACACTGTCGACCAGGACGGCGGGCACGCCGACCGGGCGGGAGGCCAGCACCGCGACGGCGCCGGCCCCGACCGCCACGGCCGCGTAGTCGTGGCCGTCCACGTGCTCGCCGACGAAGGCCGCGAAGAGGCCGCCGGGGCCCACCTTCCGCGAGTCGACCTCGACCGGGCCGGTGACCAGGGTGTCCGGGTCGGCGCCGTCCAGGGTGCCTCCGACGGCTGCGGCCACCTCGGCGAGGGTCAGTGCGATCACTGCTGCTCTACTCCTCGGTCGCCCCGCTCGGCCGTGGTCCGCACGATCGATTCGCGCAGTACCTCCCGGTCGTCGAAGGGGCGGATCTCGTCTCGTACGTACTGGCCGAGCTCGTGGCCCTTGCCGGCCACCAGCACGGTGTCCCCCGCCCCGGCGCGGGCGACCGCGAGCTGGATCGCCTCGGCCCGGTCGGGGACGACCAGGACGTCCCCGCGCTCGGCCTCGGGCACCGCGGCGGCGCCGGTCAGCATGCTGGCGAGGATCGCCAGCGGGTCCTCGCTGCGCGGGTTGTCGCTGGTCAGCAGGGCGGTGTCGGCGAGCCGGGCCGCGATGGCGCCCATCGGGCCGCGCTTGTGCGGGTCGCGGTCGCCGCCGCAGCCGACCACGACGTGCAGCCGGCCCTTGGTGACCTCGCGCAGCGAGGCCAGCACGGCCTGCAGGGCGTCCGGCTTGTGGGCGTAGTCCACCACCGCGACGAACGGCTGCCCGCCGTCCACCCGCTCCAGCCGGCCCGGCACGCCGGGGACGGCGGCGATCCCGGCCACCGCCCGCTCCAGCGGCAGCCCGGCGGAGACCAGCACGGTGATCGCGGCCATCGCGTTGGCGACGTTGAACGGGCCGGGCAGCGGCACGGAGGCGTCGGCCCCGGCGCCGTCCGGACCGACCACCCGGAAGGTGGAACCGACCGGACCGAGCTCGACGTCCACGGCCCGCCAGTCCGCCCCGGCGGCGCCGGTCGCGGAGAAGGTGGTCACCGGGATCTTGGCCTCGGCGGCGAGCCGGCGGCCGTACTCGTCGTCCAGGTTGACCACGCCGTGGCGGGACTTGCCGGGCTGGAACAGCCGGGCCTTCGCCTGGAAGTAGTCCTCCATGTCCGGGTGGAAGTCGAGGTGCTCGGGCGTGAGGTTGTTGAACAGCGCGACGTCGTACGCCACCCCGTCGGTACGGCCGAAGACCAGGGCGTGGCTGGAGACCTCCATGGTCACCGCGTCCGCGCCGCGCTCGGCCATCACGCCGAGGATCGCGTGCAGGTCGGTGGCCTCGGGGGTGGTGCGCTCGCTCTTGATCCGCTCGTCCCCGACCCGCATCTCGACGGTGCCGATCACGCCCGGGCTGCGCCCGGCGCCGCGCAGCCCGCCCTCGACCAGGTACGAGGTGGTGGTCTTGCCGTTGGTGCCGGTCAACCCGATCATCAGCAGTCGCTCGGACGGGTTGCCGTAGACGATCGCGGCCAGCTCGCCCATCCGGGCCCGCGGCCGGTCCACGACCAGCAGCGGCAGGCCGGTGGGGGCGGCCAGTTCGGCGCCCGCCGGGTCGGTCAGCACGGCCACCGCACCGGCGGCCGCGGCCTTGGCCGCGAAGGCCGCGCCGTGGTGGTTGGCGCCCGGGAAGGCCACGTACACGTCGCCCGGGCGCACCGCGCGGGAGTCGTGGGTGACGCCGGTGACGGCGCCGCCCTCGACGGGCGGCAGACCCAGCCGGGCGGCCAGCTCGGTGAGCGGCAGAGCGGCGGTCCCGGTCGGGCGGGGCGGACTCACGGTGGTTTGATCGGGTTTCGGCACGGCGGGAAGGCTATCCGCCGAAGGGTACCCAGGGCCAAACCGGGCCTTCGCCGCGCCGCCGTCCAGACCGGCCCGCTGGTTGCTCATCCTCGTTCACGGCTTCCACTCGACGGGCAGGTTCGGTGCCTGGCTACCGCTCGGCGGGACCTGCATGGTCTTCAGGGTGAACTCCATCACCTGCTTGAACACCGGTCCGCACAGCTGGCCGCCGAAGTGGCCGTTGACCGGGCCCTGCAGGGTGCAGGAGACGGTGTAGCGGGGGGCGTCGGCCGGCGCGAAGCCGATGAAGGAGGCGGTGTAGCCGTCGTAGCCCTTGCCGTCGGCGGCCCCCCGGTTGGCGGTACCGGTCTTGCCGGCGACCCGGTAGCCGGGGATGGCCGCGTTGCCGCCGGTGCCCTGCTCGTCGTCGACGACCGACTCCAGCATCGAGGTCATGGTCTTGGCGGTCTGCTCGCTGACCACCCGGGACTGCTCGCCGGCCGGGGTCGGGACGTACCTGCCGTCCGGACCGGTGATGCCCTGCACGATGCTGGGCGCGACCCGCACCCCGCCGTTGGCGATCGTCGAGTACACCGAGGTCGCCTGCAGCGCGTTCATCTGGATCCGGCCCTGGCCGAAGGAGATGTTGTACTTCTCCGAACCGACCAGCTCCTCCGGCTTCTTGAGCATCCCGGCGGACTCCCCCGGGAAGTTCAGGCCGGTCGGCTGGGCCACTCCGAACTTGCGCAGGTAGCCGTCCAGGATCTGGTTGGCCTTCCCCTGGTCGCCGTCGCCGAGAGCCTCGACGGCCTCGATGGTGCCGATGTTGGAGGACTTGGCGAGCACCCCGGCCAGGGTCAGGTACCAGGTGTTGTGCCAGACGTCGTCCTTGAACTCCTGCCCGGCCCGGACCAGCCGGTTGGGCACGGTGACCTTGGTGTCCCAGTTCGCCTTGCCGGAGTCCAGCACGGCGGCCAGGCTCATCAGCTTGGCGGTGCTGCCCGGTTCGTACGCGTCCACCAGGGCCGGGTTGCCCATCTGGGCCTGCTTGGCCAGGCTCAGGTCGTTGGGGTTGAAGCCGGGCGCCGAGGCCATCGCGATGACCTGGCCGGTCTTCACGTCCTGGACGACGACATAGCCCTTCTCCGCACCGGAGTTGGCCACCTGGTCGGTGATCGCCCGCTGGGCGGCCCACTGGATGTCCCGGTTGATGGTCAGCTTGATGTCGCTGCCGGCCACGGCCGGGTCCAGCGAGCCCCCGGCGGTGGGCACCAGCCGGCCGCCCGCCTGGGCGTAGCTGCTGCGGCCGTCCTTGCCGGCCAGCTGCTTCTGGTACTGCAGCTCCAGCCCGCCTGCGCCCTCGCCCTCGCCGTTGACGAAGCCGAGCAGGTTGGCGGCCAGGCCCTCGGCGGGGTAGATCCGCTTCTGGGTCTCCCGGTTGAACACCCCGGCCAGCGGGTTGGCGCACTCGTTGTCCACCCGGGTGCGCCCGCCCTGGTCGGCGGGCTTGCCGAGCAGCTTCTTCTGGGCCTGGCAGGTCCGCGAGCCGGACTGCTTCTCCAGGCCCGACTTGAGGTCGCTGATCTGGTTCTTGGCGGCCGGGGTCTGCTGCGCGGCGAGCCGCTTGTAGCGGGTCTTCGGGGTGTGCAGGTCGGCGGCGAGCTTGTCCTTGGACACGCCGAGGATCGGCGACAGCAGCGCGGCCGCCTGCTCCGGCGCGTCCGGGATGCCGGTCGCCTCCGGGGTGAACATCGCCGGGTCGGCGGTGATGTCGTACGCGTCCACGGTGGCCGCCAGCGCGACCCCGTCGGCGGACGTTATCGAGCCGCGCTCGGCGGTGATCGGGATGTTCAGGTAGCGGTTGGTGTTGGCGTCGGCGGCCAGCGCGTCGGCGTCCACCAGCTGGAGCTGCACCAGGCGCCCGGCGAAGACCGAGAACACCAGCGACAGCACCACGGTGATCACCCGCAGCCGGCGCTTCGGCTCGGCCAGCCGCAGCGCCTTGGGACGTTGCGCCGGCCGGGACTTCGGGCGCGGCCGCACCGCCGCCTGACTGCGGGCCGGCGGACGGCCCTCCGGGCGGCGCTGCTGCGGCGCGCGCGGGGTGCGGCCGACGGAGGCGGACTTGGCGGGCTGCGCCTTGGCCGACTGGCCGCGCGCCGGCTGGACCTTCGCGGTCTGGCCCCGGGCGGGCTGGGCCTTCGCGGGCTGGGCCTTGGACGGCTGCGCCTTCGGCGGCTGGGCCTTGGCGGACTGGCCGCGGGCCGCGCTCTGGCCCTTGGCCGGCTGCCCCTTCGCGGGCTGGCCGCGCCCGGCGACGGGCCGGGCCGCGCCGGTGCGCGGCGGCTGACGGCGGCCGGACCCCGAGCCGGAGCCGGACGGCTGACGAGGCGTCGTCATCGGGTACCACCCCCGTGCTGGGCCGGCGCGGGTGTCACCGGGTTGAGCTGGATCACCGAGTCACCGGCCGAGGCGGCCGGGGTCGGCGGCGGTGCGGGTGCCTGGCCGGTCGGCTGGGCACTCGGGGAAGGGCTCGGCGAGGCGCTCGGCGAGGGACTCGGCTGGGCCGAGGACGGGGCCGACGGCTGGGCCTGCGCGGGGGTCTGACCACCCGGCGCCCGCATCGGCCACGGGTCGACGGTCGACTTCTTCACCGGCGGGCTGTCCGCCGCCGGGCCGGGCGTGCCGATCACCTTGCCGCCGTTCGGCACGTCCAGGAAGGCCATCCCCCCGGC
Source organism: Kitasatospora sp. NPDC096077 (assembly GCF_040303245.1). Taxonomy (NCBI): domain Bacteria; kingdom Bacillati; phylum Actinomycetota; class Actinomycetes; order Kitasatosporales; family Streptomycetaceae; genus Kitasatospora; species Kitasatospora sp. NPDC096077. The sequence goes on from NZ_JBEOSV010000035.1 coordinate 51,206, forward strand.
CGGGACCATGCCCAGCTCGGCGGCCCGCTTGGCCAGCGCGTCCGGGGCCGAGTTCTGGTCGATCTCGTGCTGGAGGCTCTGCTGCTCGTCGGTCGCCTTGGTGGTCTGCTTCTGCAGCCGGGACAGCTCGAAGGAGCCCTCGTTGAGCGCCGTGTTCAACGCCAGCAGGCCGAGCAGCCCCGCCGCCAGCAGCACCACCACGAGCACCGCGAACGGCGTCCGCCCCCGCACGGGGCGTCGCCCCGGCCGGACCGTGATCCGCGCCCTGCCCTGTCCGGGGAGTCCTCCCCGCCCCACCCGGACCTCACCGGCCACCGGCCCCACCGCTCTCCTCCGCCCTTCGGACCCCGCCGGAACCGTTCGTCAGCCCCGCTTGCTTCGGTCCCTGATCCTCTCCGCCACCCGCAGCCGCACGGGCGCGGCGCGCCGGTTCTCCTCGATCTCCTGCTCGGTGGCCAGCTCGGCCCCGCGGGTGATCAGTTTGAGCCAGGGCTGGTGCTCGTCCGGGATGAACGGGAGCCCCGGCGGGGCGGTGCTGGTCGACCCGGCGGCGAAGTACTGCTTCACCAGCCGGTCCTCCAGCGACTGGTACGACATCACGGCGATCCGGCCGCCGATCGCCAGGACGTCCAGCGCCCCCGGGATCGCCCGGTCCAGGACCTCAAGCTCGCCGTTGACCTCGATCCGCAGCGCCTGGAACGTCCGCTTGGCCGGGTTCCCGCCGGTCCGGCGGGTCGCCGCCGGAATGGCGTTGCGCACCAACTCGACCAGACGCGCGCTGTTGGTGAACGGTTCCTTCTCCCGCTCGCGCAGGATGACCGAGGCGATCTTCCCGGCGAACCGCTCCTCGCCGTACACCTTGAGGATCCGGGCCAGGTCGCCGTGGCTGTAGGTGTTCAGCACCTCCGCCGCGCTGATCCCCCGGGTCTGGTCCATCCGCATGTCCAGCGGCGCGTCCTGGGCGTAGGCGAAGCCGCGGTCGGCCTCGTCCAGCTGCATCGAGGAGACGCCGAGGTCGAACAGGATGCCGTCGACCTCGTCGACGCCGAGCCGCTCCAGCACCTCGGGGATCTCGTCGTACACCGCGTGCACCAGGGTGGCCCGGTCGCCGAACGGGGCCAGCCGTTCGCCGGACAGCTTCAGCGCCTGCGGGTCGCGGTCCACCGCGATCAGCCGGACCTCCGGGAACTGGGTCAGCAGCGCCTCGCTGTGCCCGCCGAGGCCGAGGGTGGCGTCGACCACCACGGCACCGGGGCGCGAGATCGCCGGGGCCAGCGCGTCCATGCACCGCTGCAGCATCACCGGAACGTGCTTGGGACCCGGTTCGTTGGTGGTCATGCGCGGTGGCGCCCTTCCTCGGTGCGGAGCAGCCCGACGACCGGGAGCTCCGACCATTCTCGCCCACCGCCCGCCGACGCGACGACGCGGCCCGTGGTCCCCGCCCGCTCAAGGGGAAGGTCGTGACCGCCCGGCGCCGGGGAAGGTGCGCCAGGTGAACACGGAGCGGGTGGAGGCCACGGGCCGCATCGGCCGGGCCGCACGGCCGGGAACGCCCGGTTGACGGGTTCCGGCGGGTGTGCTCCAACGCGCCGAACTCTATCGCGCGACCCCTCCCAGTCAATGGTCCGCTCCGGCGCACCACCCGGGCGGCGGTACGGATCACCGCAGGTCGCGGCCGTCGGGGCGGCCCGGCGGGGCCCCCGGGCGGAGGCCCGGGCCGACTCCCGCGCGCCCCTGCGGGCGACCGGGCGCGGACCCACTCCGGGACCAGCCCGGACAAACCCTCCCGTTGTCGCTATGCGCTCGATCACAGCGGCGCGTTCTGTAGCTCTCCGCCCCACCGCACGACCCCGGATCGCACTAACGTCGCCCCCATGACAGTGACCCCCGACCGGCCCACGCCGAACGCCGCTGCCGACCCCGCCGGACCCACCATCATCGACCGCTTCGTCACGGCCAACCGCGAGTACGCGGTGACCTTCCGGGACGGTGGCATGGACGCCCGCCCGGTCCAGAAGATCGCCGTGGTGGCCTGCATGGACGCCCGCCTCGACCTGTTCGCGGCGCTCGGCCTCGAACTGGGCGACGCCCACGTCATCCGCAACGCCGGCGGCGTCGTCACCGACGACACCATCCGGTCGCTGACGATCAGTCAGCGCGCCCTCGGCACCCGCTCGATCGCCCTGATCCACCACACCGGCTGCGGCCTGCTCGGACTCACCGAGGACTTCCGCCGCGAACTGGAACTGGAGGTCGGCCAGCGCCCGCAGTGGGCGGTGGAGGCCTTCGTCGACCTGGACGGCGACGTCCGCCAGTCCATGCAGCGGGTGCGCACCTCCCCGTTCCTGCTGCACACCGACGACGTCCGCGGTTTCGTCTTCGACGTCCACACCGGGCTGCTGCGCGAGGTCCGCTAGGCCTTCCGCCCGGCATTCGGGGACGGCCGAATGGTGACTTCCGGCCGCCGAACGGGGGAGAATGCGGCTGCCGGTCAGACCCCGAACCACCTGGGGCGGCCGGGCCGCAGGCCGCCCACCCGGCGCCGGATCCTCCTTCGGAACCGCCCCCGGGACGGCCGCGTCAAGCATGGGGTGGGGGCCGGTCTCGGGTGAGGCGGGCACGGTGTGCCAGGGAGCGTAAACGGGTGACGAGCTACAACGATCAGGCCGGTCTCGGCAGTCCTGCGGGGGGCGAGCAGAGGGCGAACGGGTACGGTCCGATCGGGCTGCCGGAGCTCGCCGCGGTCGTGGACCGGGTCCGCGCCAACATCGAGAGCGTGATCGAGGGCAAGCCGGAGGCCGTCCGGATCGCCCTGACCGTCCTGCTCGCCGAGGGCCACCTGCTGCTGGAGGACGTGCCCGGCGTCGGCAAGACCATGCTGGCCAAGGCCCTCGCCAAGTCCGTCGACTGCACCGTGCGCCGGATCCAGTTCACCCCCGACCTGCTGCCCTCGGACGTCACCGGCACCAACATCTACGACCAGCAGCGGCACGACTTCGAGTTCCGCCCGGGCGCGATCTTCGCCCAGATCGTGGTCGGCGACGAGATCAACCGCGCCTCGCCCAAGACCCAGTCCGCGCTGCTGGAGTCCATGGAGGAGCGCCAGGTCACCATCGACGGCACCAGCTACGAGCTGCCCTCGCCGTTCATGGTCGTGGCCACCCAGAACCCGGTCGAGATGGAGGGCACCTACCCCCTCCCGGAGGCCCAGCGGGACCGCTTCATGGCCCGGATCTCGATCGGCTACCCCAGCCCCGAGGCCGAGTTCGCGATGCTCGACGTGCACGGCGGCGCCAACCCGCTGGACGACCTCCAGCCGGTCGCGCACGCCGCCGACATCCTCAAGCTGGTCGAGCTGGTCCGCACCGTGCACATCGCCGACCCGGTCCGCCGCTACGCCGTCGACCTGGTCGCCGCCACCCGCACCAGCCCCGAACTGCGGCTGGGCGCCTCGCCGCGCGCCACCCTGCACCTGGTCCGGGCCGCCCGCGCCGCCGCCGCGCTGGACGGGCGCGACTACGTCACCCCCGACGACCTCCAGCGCCTGGCCGTCCCGGTCCTGGCGCACCGTCTGATGCCGACCGCCGAGACCCAGCTCGGCCGCCGCACCTCCGAGCAGATCGTGACCGACCTGGTCGCCCGGCTGCCGCTGCCGCGTCCGCAGGGCGGCCCGGCCGTCCGGAGGGGCTGAGGTGACCCCGTCCGATCCGACGGGCGGACTGCGGGCCGGACTGCGCGGCCTCACCACCCGGGGCCGCTCCTTCCTCGCGGCCGGTCTGACCGCGGTGGTCTGCTCCTACCTGCTCGACCAGGACGCCCTGCTCCGGGTCGGCGTGCTGCTGGCCGCGCTGCCGCTGGCCGCCGCCGTGGTGGTCGCCAACACCCGCTACCGGGTGGCCAGCGGACGCCGGCTCAGCCCGCGCCGGGCGATCGCCGGCCAGGAGGCCCGGGTCCACCTGCGGGTGGACAACGTCTCCCGGGTGCCCACCGGGCTGCTGCTCCTGGAGGACAAGGTCCCGTACGTGCTCGGGCCGCGCCCGCGCTTCGTGCTGGACCGGGTCGAGCCGCGCGGCTTCCGCGAGGTCTCCTACCGGGTCCGCTCCGACCTGCGCGGCCGCTACCCGCTCGGGCCGCTGCAGCTGCGGCTGGCCGACCCGTTCGGGATGTGCGAGGTCAACCGCGCCTTCGCCGCCTCCGACGTGCTCACGGTCGTCCCCCAGGTCCAGGCCCTGCCGCAGGTGCGGCTCAGCGGCGAGTGGCTCGGCCAGGGCGAGAGCCATGCGCGCACGCTGGCCCTGGCCGGCGACGACGACGTGATCCTGCGCGAGTACCGGCCCGGCGACGACCTGCGCCGGGTGCACTGGCGCTCCACCGCCCGGTACGGCGAACTGATGGTGCGCCGCGAGGAGCAGCCGCAGAAGGCCCGCGCCACCGTCCTGCTGGACACCCGTGAGGTGGGCCACCGCGGCAGCGGCCCCGCCTCCTCCTTCGAGTGGGCGGTCAGCTGCGCCGCCTCGGTCGCCGTGCACCTGCTGGAGCGCGGCTACCAGACCCGGCTGCTCACCGACACCGGCCAGTCGGTGCCCGGCCCCGGCGACGGCGGCCACAACCTGGCCTCCGACACCTCCGGGCTGATCCTGGACGCCCTCGCGGTCGCCGACCTGTCCGAGGGCGCCGGGCTCTCCCGCGCCGAGGAGCCGCTGCGGGCCGGCGGCGAGGGCCTGCTGGTCGCCGTCCTCGGCGACCTGGACGACGCGCAGGCCGCCCGGCTGGCCCGGCTGCGCGCCCGGACCGGCGGGGCCGTCGCCTTCCTGCTCGACGCCGAGACCTGGACCGGCCTGCGGATGCTCGCCCCCGACACCGGCGGCGACGCCTTCCGCGCGCGGGTCCGGGAGCTGCGCGAGGCCGGCTGGACGGTCCTGCCGGTCCGGGCCGGCGACTCCGTGCCGGACCTGTGGCGGGCCGCCGACGGCGCCAAGACCACCGCCCCCTACCGAGAAGAGGCCGGCGCGTGACCACCCGGGCCAAACTGACCGTCTACTCGGCGCTGGCCACCGTCCTCGCCTCGCTCTGCATGCTGCCGCTGCTGACCACCCGCAGCTGGCTCACCCACGCCTTCCTGGTGGTCGCGGTGGTCGCGGCGGTCGGCGCGGGGATGCGCCGCTCCCCGCTGTACCGCTGGTCGGTGCCCGTGGCCCAGCTGCTGGTGCTGTTCCTGCTGATCCTGATCGGCTTCGCCGGCTCCGGGATGATCGCCGGCGTGCTGCCCGGTTCGTCCTCGCTCCAGGTGCTGAGCCGGGTCTTCTCCGGCGGCCTCGACGACATCCGGCAGTACGCCATCCCGGCGCCGCCGACCGCCGGGCTGCGGCTGATCCTGGTCTCCGCGGTCGGCCTGATCGCCGTCCTGGTGGACACCGTCGCGGTCACCTACCGGCGGGCGGCGCTGGCCGGCCTGCCGCTGCTGGCGCTCTACTCGATCGGCAACGGCCTGGCCGGTGAGCACGGCAGCTGGATCTGGTTCTGCTTCGCCGCGGCCGGCTACCTGGTGCTGCTGTTCGCCGAGGGCCAGGACCGGGTCTCCCGCTGGGGACGGGTCTTCCGCGGCGGCTCGAACGGCACGCTGTCCTCCAACCAGGTCAGCCTGGGCGGCCAGCAGGTCGGCGTACTGGCGCTGGCGCTGGCGATGCTGCTGCCGGTCTTCCTGCCGCGCTGGGACCTCGGGCTGCTGGGTTCCGACTCCGGCGGCGGCGGCAAGGGCAGCGGCGGGAGCGTGACCACCAGTCTCGACCCGCTGGTCAGCCTGGAGGCCTCGATCACCAAGCCGAGCGACGCGGAACTGCTCAGCTACAAGATGGAGAGCGATCTGGCCGGCCAGACGTACCTGCGCACCGGCTCGCTGGACCAGTTCGACGGCACCAACTGGAAGCTCAGCAGCCCGGTGGTCACCGCCCTCCCGACCACCCTGCCCGCCCCCGAGGGACTGCGGGACACCAACGTCCCCCGGATCGTGGGCGACTTCACGGTCAGCGAGAACCTGGAGAACAGCTGGCTGCCGATGCCCTACCCGGCCGCCTCCGTCTCGCTCCCCGACCGCGGCCAGTGGCGGCTCGACCCGATGACCCGCACCGTGCTGCCGGCCGACGCCAAGGCGATCCGCGGCCTGCACTACCAGGTCAGCACGCTGGACCTGCGGCCCACCGCCTCCGAGCTGCGCGCCGCCACCCCCGCCCCGCAGGACATCCGGGACCACTACACCGCCATCCCCTCCGACCTGCCCCCGGTGGTGGCCGAGCGGGCCAGGGCGGTCACCGCGGGCGCCCGCAACGACTACGACCGGGCGACGGCCCTGGTGAACTGGTTCACCGGCTCGGAGTTCACGTACGACACCTCGGTCCAGGGCGGCACCGGCAGCAACGCGATCGCGGTCTTCCTACAGGACCGCCGGGGCTTCTGCGTGCACTTCGCCTCCACCATGGCGGCGATGGCCCGGGTGCTGAAGATCCCGGCCCGGGTCGCGGTCGGATTCACCCCCGGTGATGCCAAGGCCGACGGCAGCTACTCGGTGACCGGCAAGATGTACCACGCGTGGCCCGAGCTGTACTTCTCCGGCTACGGCTGGATGCGCTTCGAGCCGACCCCGAGCCGGGGCGTCCCGGCCCGCTACTCCGAGGGCTCCGGCGTCCCGACCACGGCACCCACCCAGCAGCCGACCGCCGCCGCGACCAGCGCGGCCGCCGTCCCGGCGCCGACCAACAGCTCCGACTGCACCGCCAAGCAGCGTCAGCTGGGCGACTGCGGCCCCAAGAGCAAGGCCGTCAGCCAGGCCGCCGATGACTCCTGGCTGCTGTCCGGGCAGGTGCTCGGCACCCTGGCCGTGGTGGTGGCGCTGATCCTCCTGCTGCTCGTACCGATGTTCTGGCGCACCGCCGTGCGCCGTCGCCGACTCGGCGGCGGCGGGCGGCGCCGACCCGGCGGGGACGGTCCGACGGAGCTCACCGACGCCCAGGTGCTGGCCGCCTGGGACGAGCTCGTCGACTCCGCCTGGGACCTCGGAATTCCCCCGGACGAGTCACGCACCCCGCGCTCGGCCGCCCGGCGGATCACCGAGGCGGCCGAGCTGGACGCGGACGCGGCGGCCGCCACCGGTCGGCTGGCGCTGGCCACCGAACGGGTGCTCTACGCCCCGCCCGGGCAGGTCACCACGGCCCCGCTGGCCGCCGACGTGCGCACCGCCCGGCGTGCCCTGTGGGCCGGCACCGGCCGGGCCGGTCGGGTGCGGGCGCTGCTGCTGCCGCCGTCCTCGGCGCAGCTGTGGTGGCGGCTCTCCGACGCGGTGCGGGCGGCCCGGACGGCGGTCGGCGGCACGGTCACCCGGATCTCCGGGGCGGTCACCGGCCCGGTGCGGCGGGTGCTCGCCCGGCGGAGGAAGTCCACGCCGGAGTCCTGACCCGGAGTCCTGGCCCCGGAGCGCTGACCGGGGTCAGGACACACGAGAGCCGGGGCGGGGGGGGGGGGGGCCGGCCGCCCCGCCGGGCGGAGAGGGTGGGGGGGGGGGGGCGGCGGGGCCCGGCGGCGGGACACACCGCGGGGGGGCGGGGGGCGCGCGG